>JAOUMJ010000003.1 GCA_029881495.1 Nitrospinota bacterium
AAAAGAAAGCGGCAAAGAAAGCTTCGAAAAAGGCGAAAAAGAAAGTAGCCAAAAAGGGGGCAAAAAAGAAGGTCGCAAAAAAGAAAGCTTCAAAAAAGGTAGCCAAAAAGGGGGCTAAAAAAGCTGTAAAGAAAACAGTAAAGAAGAGCGCCAAGAAGGCCGCAAAACCTGCCGCGAAAAAACAGGTAGTGAAAATATTTTACACGGATACGGATGAGGCGCCGGCTCTTGCTACCTACTCATTCCTTCCCATCATTCAGGCTTTCACGAAGGACTCAGGTATAATAGTTGAAAAAAGGGACATATCTCTGTCAGGGAGGATCATCGCGAACTTCCCGGAAAAGCTGACATCAGCGCAACGGATCGATGATGAGCTCTCAAAGCTCGGCGATTTGGCAAAGAAGCCCGAAGCAAATATTATCAAACTGCCAAACATAAGCGCTTCCGTACCCCAGCTTAAAGAAGCGATAAAGGAACTCCAGGATAAAGGTTATAAAGTACCGGACTATCCCGAGAATCCGAATACGGATGCGGAAAAGGAAATTAAGGCGAAGTATTCAAAGGTTCTTGGAAGTGCCGTTAATCCCGTATTGAGGGAAGGGAACTCAGACAGGAGAGCCCCGGGCGCGGTAAAGAATTATGCCAAAAAGTTCCCGCATTCAATGGGTGCCTGGAGTTCAAGCTCGAAATCCCATGTTGCGACAATGAGCAGCGGCGATTTCAGGTCGAATGAAAAATCCGTTACTCTTTCCAAGGCTACCACAGCGAAAATCGAATTCGTGGACGGTAGCGGAAAAGTAAATGTTCTGAAGGACAAGCTCCCTCTTGATGCAGGCGAAGTCGTAGACTCGACATTCATGAGCATTAAGGCGTTGAAGAATTTCATCGCGCAACAGATCGATGATGCCAAAGCGAAGGATGTACTCTTCTCCCTGCACATGAAAGCGACGATGATGAAGGTGTCGGACCCTGTTATTTTCGGTCATGTGGTCAAGGTTTTCTTCAAGGATCTGTTCGAAAAACATGCCTCTACGTTCGCTCAACTGAAAGTGAACGTTAATAACGGTCTTGGGGATGTCTATGCGAAAATAAAGAATCTCCCTGCCGAGAAGCAGGCTGAAATCGAAGCTGACATCAAGGCGGTTTACGCAAAACGACCGGCGATAGCGATGGTAGATTCGGATAAGGGGATCACCAATCTTCATGTGCCAAGCGACATTATTATCGATGCCTCAATGCCTGCCGCAATACGCGCTTCCGGGCAGATGTGGGGACCGGATGGAAAACAACGCGATACCAAATATGTTATCCCGGACCACAGCTATTCAAGTCTGTACCAGGCAACTATTGAAAACTGCAGAGCGAACGGTGCTTTCAATCCGGCAACAATGGGGACTGTTCCGAACGTCGGACTTATGGCGCAAAAAGCGGAAGAGTATGGCTCGCATAACACCACTTTCGAATCGCCCGGAACAGGAAAGATACGGGTCGTTGATTCTTCCGGCAAGGTTATTCATGAACATAGCGTGGAAGAGGGGGACATCTGGCGCATGTGTACCGTTAAGGATGCGGCGATCCGCGACTGGGTGAAGCTTGCCGTAACAAGGTCAAGAGCCTCGGGTATGCCAGCTGTTTTCTGGCTCGATAAAACGAGACCGCATGACGCTCAACTGCTGGAGAAGGTAAATAAATACCTGAAAGATCACAATACAAGCGGGTTGGATATCCGGATCATGAACGTTGCGGATGCGACAAAGCTTTCGCTTGAGAGGATGAGAAAAGGGCAAGATACTATTTCCGTTACCGGTAACGTATTGAGGGACTATAACACGGACCTCTTCCCGATCCTTGAGCTAGGGACAAGCGCCAAGATGCTTTCAATCGTACCGCTCATGAACGGTGGTGGATTGTTCGAAACCGGCGCAGGCGGATCCGCTCCGAAACATGTTCAGCAGTTGGTCAAGGAGAATCACCTCAGGTGGGATTCACTTGGAGAGTTCCTTGCCCTTGTGCCCTCGCTTGAACACCTCGGAAACATCACGAAGAACAAAAAGATCCAGGTGCTTGCGGACGCGCTCGACAAGGCGACTGAAATGCTGTTGAATAACAATAAGTCTCCGAGGCGCGGTTGTGGCGAACTGGACAACCGAGGAAGCCATTTCTATCTCGCGCAGTACTGGGCAAAGGCGTTGGCCGACCAGAATGTTGATGCCGAGATAAAGAATCGTTTTGGCAAGGTTGCAAAACTCCTTCTTGAGAATGAGTCAAAAATTATCAGCGAGCTCAATTCCGTTCAGGGGAAACCTGCCGATGTAGGCGGATATTATCGCCCGGATGCGGAAAAGGCTACGAGGGTAATGAGGCCAAGCCCTACGCTTAATTCAATAATTGATTCTATCTAGTTAATAGGCGGATATACATGGGTGGGCGCACAAACGTCCACCCATGTCTGCTTTTAACGGATTTTTTAAAATGTGGCGCTTGAACTATAAATGCGCTAATTCTTATCTATCAGGGAAGAGATTCGTATCTCGTATGTCTTGATCTTATCCTGCAGGTTTTTTCTGGCCAGCTGGATCATCTCAGCCGTTTTGGAAATGTTCCCCTTGTTGAGGATAAGCGCTTTTTCCAGATATTCTTTTTCAAATGACTGCTTCGCCTCTTTCAAGGCGACGATCTGCTCACCTTCAATGGCCATCTGTTTTCCGGGTTCGTGGCGGATGTTGTCAGGGAGGTCGCCGATATCTATAACAGTCGTTTTTGCCAGAACGATCGCGCGTTCTATAACGTTTTGGAGTTCACGGATATTTCCCGGCCAGTTATACCCCATAAGGGCGGCAATCGCTTTGTCGGATACGGATGAGATATTCTTCTTTACCTCAAACTTGTATTTCTCAAGGAAATATTCGACCAGAGTAGGGATGTCGTCCTTCCTATCCCGAAGCGGAGGCATTTTTATCGCGATAACATTAAGACGGTAGAAGAGATCTTCCCGGAAACGCCCCTCTTTTACTTCAAGCGCCAGATCCTTGTTTGTGGCGGAAATGAGTCTTACATCTGTCTTTATGGTCTTAGTTCCGCCGACCCGGTCGAACTCTCTCTCCTGGAGCACCCGAAGAAGCTTGACCTGGATTGAGGGGGAGATTTCGCCGATCTCATCCAGAAACAGGGTTCCGCCATCGGCGTATTCAAACCTCCCTTTTCGCTGGGCAATTGCTCCCGTGAAGGAACCTTTTTCATGTCCGAACAGCTCGCTTTCGAGGAGGCTTTCCGGCAAAGCGGCGCAGGCGACTTTTACAAACGGAGCGTTTTTCCGGTCGCTCGCATGGTGGATGGCGTTGGCTACAAGCTCCTTGCCGGTTCCGCTTTCCCCTTGGATAAGGATAGTTGCGTTTGTATTGGAAACAGTCTTTATAAGCTCAAATACGGCTTTTATTTGAGGGGTATTGCCGATAAATGCGTCGGGCTGTCTTACTCTTGCCAGCTCTTCCTTCAAGGCGAGGTTTTCTTTCTTCATATTTATGAGGTTCATGACCTTCTTAACCTCATTCAGGAGGTCGTCCGGTTCAAAAGGTTTCAGGATGTAGCTGTAAGCCCCTTTTTTGATTGCTTCCACAGCCGATTTGACGCTGCCATGAGCCGTTACAATAATCACCTCGGTATCGGGCCAGGTGGCTTTTATCTTTTCCATCAACTCAATACCATCCATGTGGGGCATCATCAGGTCGCTAAGGACTATCTGGAAATGATCGACTTCCATTTTTGCCAAGGCTTCCATGCCGGAAGTGGCTGTTTCATATTCAATATCGTCGCTTTCCAGCATATGACCCATCAGGTCGAGATTTTCCAGATTATCGTCTACTATCAATATTTTTCGCATATGGGCTAGATGATATATTATCCGGCTGTTATAGTAAATCCTGCAAAAATTGATTGAGAACAACAGATAAAGGAGATTATTTAGGCATGAACCAACTGCTAAATCTGATTAATGCAACGGTGCTGGTAGCCGACGACACGAAAAGTGACAGGGAGATGCTGGTCGAGCTGTTTAATGATCTGGAGGCCAATACTTTTGTGGGGGAGAGCTTGGATAGCGCCCTTAATTTGGTAGAGAAGCATAGATCCAGGATCGATATCATATTGGTCGACCTGAATCATCCTGAAAATGACAGCATAAGATTCATTAAGAAAATACGGGCGATTCCCGAACTGAATCCAACATCGATAATACTCCTTTCAAATTCCGATATGTCGCATGAAACATTGGCGCTTGGCGTTGAATCCGGGGCGAACGATTTTTTAAGAAAGCCGATCAATCAGCTCGAACTGGTTTCAAGGAGCCTCTCAATGCTGCGCCAGAAAAAGCTGCACGAAAGAAATATAGATCTCCAAAGGGAACTTGAGTTGGAAGTGGTGGAAAGGAACATTGAGCTGGAGCAGACCAAGGATGCCGCGCTGTTCGGTTTTGCGAAACTAGCGGAAGCCAGGGACCCTGACACCACTACACATCTTGAATGCGTGCGGGATATTTGCGCAGAGGTATCCAGGCTTTTATATAAGGCCAGGATTTATAAGGACCAGATAAACGAAAAATTCATTAGTGATATTTATAAGGCGGCTCCACTGCATGACATCGGGAAAGTCTCAATTCCTGATAGCATTCTATTGAAACCGGGCGCCTTAACGCCGGAGGAGTTTGAGTTTATGAAGAAACATTCCGCCATCGGAGCGGAGACACTAGAAAAGACATCGGCGCACCTGCAAAACAGCTCATTTCTTGCCATGGCCAGGGATATTTGCCACTATCACCACGAAAGGTGGGATGGAAAAGGATATCCTAAAGGCTTGAAAGGGGAAGAGATACCTCTTGCCGCAAGAATAATGTCGCTTGCAGACGTTTTCGACGCTCTTGTTGCGAGGAGGGTTTATAAGGACCCTCTCCCGGCTGGGCAAGTAGCGGAGATCATCAAGGATTATTCGGGAAAGAATTTCGATCCGGTCATCGCTGAACTCTTTTTGGAGAATATTGAAGTTTTCCATATGATCAAAAACAGACTGGAAAGGGATGATGCTTAGAGAAAAGGTCGGAACCTTTATCAGGGAGAACCGGCTGTTTGCGAAAGGGGATGCCGTAACGGTTGCGTTCTCAGGCGGGCCGGATTCAACGGCACTTCTGGTTATTCTGAATGAACTGAAGGACGATTTCGGCATTTCGCTTTCGGCGACACATATCAACCATGGCCTAAGAGGTAAAGAATCGGAAGATGATGAGGCGTTCGCGATTGAAACGGCAAGGAAATTATCTCTGGCGATTCATGTAAAAAGGATCAATGTCGGAAAATTCAGAAAAGGGTGGGGCGGGTCGATACAATCTGCTTCAAGGGAGTTAAGGTATAAGGTATTCTCCCACCTGGTACAAACCGGCGTCGTTAATAAAGTGGTTACGGGACATACGGCGGATGACTCCGTTGAAACGGTATTGATGAATATCCTGAGAGGAACAGGCATCCATGGTCTCTCAGGCATACAGACCGTAAGGGATGGCTATATTTTACGGCCTCTCATTAATATCTGGAAAAGTGAGATTCTTGAGTTTCTCGAAGATAAGCAGATACCTTTCAGGGTTGATTCATCCAATTTCAGCATGAAATATACACGGAACAGCATCAGGGAAGACCTCCTCCCATTACTGCAGAAATACAATCCCGAAATCAAAAGATCGATCAAAAGGTCGTCTTCTGTAATGTCCGATCTCCGGAATTTTCTGATGAAGGCCGGCAGGGAGGGGTTTGAAAAAACCTGTTTAGAAAGTTTGCCTGGAAAAAGCATCATACTTGATTGCGAGAAGTTGAGAGGTATGGATAGGGCAGTACAGATGGAGATAGTAAGGTATTCGGTTGAATTGGCTACCGGAGGGGGGGCTGAGATATCATTTGACCATTTCGAGGATGTTTTGAAGCTTGCTCTCGGTAACGATAGCGGAGAGACCCACATTCACGGAATAAAAGGGGTAAAATCCTCGAACAGGCTTTATCTGAAAAACAGCCAGGTCGCCTCGGTGCCGTGGTATTCATACGACTTTATAAGCAAAGGTGATATACAGATAAACGAAACCGGCTCTATAGTTCATGTTGAGCCTGTGCCGGCTCCTGATCTGGTATTTGACCAATCATGCAAAAGGATTTTTATCGATGCCGACGCCTTGCCGAAGAACGCGGTAATAAGGAACAGGAGGGATGGGGACAGTTTTCGCCCAATGGGATTAGATGGAATTCAGAAGCTGAAAAAATTCTTTATAAATAACAAGATCCCCAGGTGGGAACGGGAAAAATTACCCCTGCTAGTTTCGGGGAAAAGAGTGCTATGGATACCAGGCTACAGGCTCTCCGAGGATTTACGTATACGGGAGGGGGCAAGAAACATCCTTTGTATTGATTACAGGGATTGAATAAATTGATCGTCCGCGGATCTACATGAACTCCTTTGGAACACTGCTGTAGATTTTCAGCTTTTTAGCGAGAGAAGAGCCCATGTTTTTGTAGAATTTGACCTGGGTTTTTTCCGGAAGGTCCCGTATCTTCAATCCGTCGATCACATAAACCACCGTTTCGTTCATGCTCAGCATGCTGGCTGTCCTTTGGCCATCAAGGAGTATTGCCATCTCGCCAATGCAGTCCCCCTCTTCAAGAGTGTTCAGAAGCTGTTTTCTTCTATCCTTCTTGTATTGTTTGATTATCCCTACGCTCCCTTTGATGATGACGTAAAGGTTGCTGGCTATGCTGTTCTCTTTTGAGATATATTCATGGTGTCCGAACTTTTTTATCTCCCCCATTTTGATAACAAGCGTTATTTCGTCGTCATCGAAATCGGCAAAAAAGCTGACCCCTTTTAAAAGCATTTTCCAGCTTTCAATATCAGAATCCTCTATCATGTTCCTTGTACCAGTCTGAAAGCCAGATAGTCTGTTGTGCCGTGGTCAGACTTATGGCTTTCAGTTTTTTGGCCAGGTATATGGCCAGCTGTTTATAGAATTTTGTCTGCGCCTTTTGACTCATGTTTTCTATTAAAGCACTTTCTAGCGTGAACATGAAAGTCTCTTCAGAGGCAATGATTGTTGCGGTGCGCTTCTCCTTGAGGAGGGTGGCTATTTCTCCTATTACATAACCCGCTTCAAGAGTGCCGATCTGCGTTTTGTTCTGCATGGCGCTATCTTTCACGATACTCACCCTCCCTCGGAGAATTATATAGAGACGGGAGGATGGGTCTTTCTCCCTAATTACGTACTCGTGCATCCTGTATTTCCGCCCTTCGCCGAATTTTAGAAATTCGTCAAGTTCGGCATCATCGAAAGGGGAAAAAAAGCTTGTTGCCTTCAGCAGTGTTTTCCATTTTTCACCGGATGTAATTTCCATAAAACTTTATATCCTGGAAAAAGCCAGTTATTTAATTTTATCGATAGCTCGCCTAAGACTCTCTACAAATTTTATCCCACTTTTAAACTTTGTTGAAGCAGAACCGCCTTCCCCGAGTATTTTCACAAGAGCGCTCCCTATGATTACCCCGTCGGTGATTTTCCCTATCTCATATGCCTGCTTTGGATTGGAAATGCCGAATCCGCATGCTACAGGGAGGTTCGTAACTTTTCGGATGAGAGCAACCTGATTCCTTATCTCGGAAATATCCGGTTTCTTATTCCCGGTAATCCCCTTCACGGAGATGTAGTAGAGGAACCCGCCGCTCGATTTGCCGATTTTTCTAAGCCGCTCCTCCCCGCTTGTCGGGGCGGCGAGAAAGATGGCGTGTATCCCGTATTTCTTGAATATCGGGATGATGCTCTTCGCTTCTTCGGGTATCAGGTCCGGCAGTATCAGACCGTCAACACCTGCCTTTGAGGCCGCAACGGCAAACGCCTCTATGCCGAAGTTATAGACAAGATTATATGCTGACATAAGCACCAGCGGTTTGTCGGTCTGTTTACGGACGGTTTTAACCATCTCAAGGATATTTGCGATCGAAACCCCTTTTTTCAGAGCCCTGATAAAGGAACTCTGGATAGTAGGTCCATCGGCCAGCGGATCTGAAAAGGGGACGCCGATCTCGATGATGTCAGCGCCGGCGTCAAAAAGCGGAGGTATCAGCCTAGCTGTGGTTTTAATATCCGGATCCCCGGCGGAGAGGAAGAGTATCAGCGCTTTCCGCTTTTCAGCTTTGAGCCGTTTAAAGGTTGCGTCTATTCTGTTCAAGCCCTATACCCCCATGTTGTGAAGCTGTCCGACGTCCTTATCCCCCCGGCCCGAAAGACATACTACGATAATTTTGTCCTTGCCGAGCTTTGGAGCTATCTTGCTTACTTGAGCTATCGCGTGAGAAGACTCCAGGGCTGGCATTATCCCCTCCAGCCTGCTAAGCATTCTGAATCCCTCTATCGCTTCCTTGTCGGAAACGGTAACGTATTCAGCCCTGCCGGTACTTGCGAAAAAGCTGTGTTCTGGGCCGACACCGGGGTAATCAAGTCCTGCCGATATGGAATGGGTAGGGGCTATCTGTCCGTTTTTATCCTGCAACAGGTAGCTGAGATTTCCATGAAGTACCCCTTTTCGCCCTCTGGAGATGGTCGCACCATGTTTGCCCGGGGCGTTCCCAGTCCCGCCAGCCTCAACGCCGATCATCTTAACGGTTTTATCGCTAAAAAAGGGGTGAAATAGGCCGATAGAGTTGCTCCCTCCCCCTACGCAGGCAACCAGCACGTCAGGAAGCTTTTTTTCCGTCGAGAGAAGCTGTTTTTTGGTCTCCTGTCCTATTACAGACTGAAAATCCCGCACCATCATAGGGAAAGGGTGCGGTCCTACCACCGACCCTATTATGTAGTGGGTGTCCTTTACGGAGGCAATCCAGTCCCGTAACGCCTCGTTCGTAGCATCTTTCAGGGTCTTGCTTCCGGAGGTGACCGGTATCACTCTGGCGTTCATCAGCTTCATCCTGTAAACATTCAGGCTCTGCCGTTCAATATCATCGGTGCCCATGTATACGTCGCACTTTAGGCCGAAGAGGGCGGCAGCAGTCGCAGTTGCCACACCATGCTGTCCAGCGCCGGTTTCCGCGATAACTCTCCTTTTCCCCATTCTGAGCGTGAGGAGTCCCTGTCCGATTGTATTGTTGATCTTGTGTGCGCCCGTATGATTCAGGTCTTCTCGTTTTAGATATATCTTTGCCCCGCCCAGGTGCTCCGTCAGGCGGCTGGCAAAATATAAGGGGGTAGGGCGCCCCACATAATCTTTTAAAAGAGAGGCGAGTCTATGTTTGAATTCGGGATCTTTTCGCGCCCTGTTATATTCGGCTTCAAGTTCTTCAAGAGCGGGGAGGAGTGTTTCAATAACATACCTCCCCCCGAACTCTCCAAAATACCCATGCTTGTCAGGAAGGGAGCTGCCTTTTGCCACTGTAACCTAAACTGACGGAAGAGCCGCAAGCGAACTTGCCAGCAACTTGTCGTCAAGAGAGTAATCCTGAAGCTTTTTGGCAAAATATGCGTCGTATGCTGCCATATCAAAGTGTCCATGTCCCGAAAGGTTGAAGACAATTGTCTCCGCCTTCTTCTCTTTTTTGCACCGCATCGCTTCCGCGATCGCACCTTTGACCGCGTGAGCAGATTCCGGCGCGGGAATTATCCCTTCGGTTTTAGCGAAAGCAACCGCCGCCTCGAAAACCTCGATCTGGTGATAGGCTTGCGCTTCAATGACCTTGTCGTGATAAAGCTGGGAAACGATTGGGGCATCCCCATGATATCTAAGTCCGCCGGCGTGGATTCCCGGCGGTACAAAAGAGCTCCCTAGTGTGTACATCATTGCCAGCGGCGTGAGGCCGGCGGTATCGCCGAAATCGTAGGCGAATTTTCCCCTTGTGAGGGTTGGGCACGCGGAAGGCTCGACAGCGACCATTCTGATCTTTGCGCCATCGTTCTTTTCCGGAAGGAAAGGGAGTGCGAAGCCCGCAAAATTGCTCCCTCCGCCGCATGACGCAACAAGAACGTCCGGTTTCACTCCGGCGATCTCAAGCTGTTTCTTCGCTTCAAGACCGATGATAGTTTGGTGAAGGAGAACGTGGTTCAAGACAGAACCGAGAGAGTACTTGGTGTCGTCATGCGTAGCCGCGTCCTCTACCGCTTCGGAAATGGCTATCCCTAGTGATCCCGGGGAGTTTGGGTCGTTGGCCAGTATCTTTTTCCCGGAATTTGTAAGCGTGGTTGGGGATGCGTAGACCTTGGCGCCCCAGGTTTCCATCATCGACCGCCTATACGGTTTCTGTTCGTAGGAGACCTTGACCATGTAAATGGAGCATTGCAGGCCGAAATGGGAACAGGCGAGGCTTATGGAACTACCCCACTGGCCCGCGCCCGTTTCGGAGGCTATCCTTTTTGTGCCGACCATTTTATTGTAGTAGGCTTGCGGAACCGCCGTGTTCGGCTTGTGGCTCCCTGCAGGGGATTCCCCTTCGTATTTATAGAAAATCTTAGCAGGCGTATCGAGAAATTTCTCAAGGTTGTATGCCCTGTGGAGGGATGTGGGCCTCCAGAGGGTAAGGACGTCAAGAACGTCATCCGGGATGTCTATCCATCGTTCGGAACTTACTTCCTGTTCGATAAGCGGCATCGGAAAAAGAGGCGCAAGATCATCAGGGCCTACAGGCTGTTTGGTGCCCGGGTGCAAGGGTGGAACCGGCGGGTTTGGCATATCCGGAATAACGTTATACCATTTCCTCGGTATGTCTTTTTGTGCCAGAACGATTTTCTTCTCTTTCAATTTGCTCTCCCCCATATTATTGAATTGAGCCCGTATATTACCTGAATTCTTTACTTTCAGGCAAGTTTTCGTTACAATACTTCTAGAAAAATTAGGAGTAGAAAAGTGTCAGTTATAATCCAGGGAAGTGTTCAGGGAAAGCTTGGAGAAGATACTCCAAACGTTCTGGCCGCGACAGGGGACAAGCCAAACCACAAAAGACAGGCGTCCGGATTCATGAAGCTCGTTACTGATAACAATGCGAAGGTTGCCGAAGCGCACAGCACCCTTTACCAGACGATAAAGCCGAAAAATACAGCTGAGATCGTAGCCATGACCGCAAGGACCGCCATGGACGCTACTCCCGGCCAGCTCGAATCGGGAAAAGGCAACAAAATAGCATCCAGGGCGTAAGCTCTCCTTTTGCATAACGACTCAGGATAGTTTCAATTGCGTTATTTTCTTGTAATTGACAGCTTTAATATTATTACCTCTATTCAATCGTTTATTCCCAAAGACGATGATGTCATTATCTGCTCTCCTGATGATGAATTTTGCCGGACAAGATCTGAAGATGGACGCGTTATTCTGAACCTGGATTCCATAGAATCATATGGACTGAATTCAAGGGACAGGGTAGTGGTGAACATCTTCAAGGAACCCAACATCGAAAGCGTTATCGCCAGATTACGCTCGTTTTCTTCTGATGTGCCAATACTGTTATTGAGCCAGTTCGACATGCAGGATATCAGCAACAGGGACCCAAGCATTGATACGTTCAGGATAAGCGATATGTTGAAAGAAGGGGTGCAGGAAAAATGGCGTCACCTGAATATCAAAAGGAAGGTTCGGAACCTTCGTAACGCCGTTGATCCGGCAAAGGAGCTTCTGATTTTAACTCAGGATGACCCGGATCCCGATGCCATTGCGAGCGGCATGGCGCTAAGGGAGGTGTTGGGAAGGGATTTTGAAAGCGCACCGATAGTCACCATGAAAAAGGTCTCCCGCAACGAAAACGTAAACATGATCAACCTTCTCGGTATTGCAGTGAAGGAAGTTTCGGAAAAGACACTCCTCGAAGCGGATCAGATAGCGATGGTCGATGTACAGCCATCTGTTTTCCAGCTAGATTTCTCTTCGAATTTGAAAATTATTGTGGATCATCACCCTGGAGCTAAGGATTACTCTGTTCCGTTCCAGGATATCCAGGTTGAGTTCGGAGCAACATCGAGCATGTTCACGGAGTATCTGCTGGCCGAGGGTGCGGAGTTATCCACCAATCTATCAACTGCGCTTTATTATGGAATAAAAACTGATACGCTTCTTTTTGGCCGTGAAGTCTCGAAATACGATTTTATTGCGTTTTCCCGCCTCTGGCACAAGGCGAACCATACGCAGATATCCCGCATGGAAAGGCCCAACCTGAAACAGGACGACATCGGGATGTACATCAAGGCGTTGAAGGATTATGAAATCAAGAACAGATCCCTTTTTGTTCCGCTTGGGAAGGTTCAAAAGGACAACATCGTTCCACGTTTGGCGGATTTCGTCGTCCAGATAGGGAATACGGAGTTTATCGTGGTATGGGGAATAATCGGCGAGGAAGTGACTTTCTCGGCCAGGTCGCTGTCGCCGAGGATCCACGCGGGCGAGGTGATGCAGAACTCTTTTCAGATGATAGGGAGCGCAGGGGGGCATCAGTCAATGGCGAGGGCTACAGTTCCGATGAAAAAGCTCAGAAAAGAATTAAAGGCAATGACGAACCGGAGCATGAAGGAAAAGATCATATCCCGGATACTGAATAACATTGCGGAACAGAAAAACAGTATATAAACGTCTGCCGGAGGATCGCTATCATATCTGAAGAGAAGAAAACGGAGAATGTATCAGTTCCAGGTGACAGGATGGGGCCGTTCTTCCTCTGGATCAATAAAGCGACCATTTATATTCTCGCAATTACGTTTCTTCTCGGTGTAATATCCCGGCCCGGTTTCGATTTTACCGGAGCACATTCCTTGACAGGTCTTTCCGCCTCAGTCCTTGGACTGTTCGGACTTGTTGCGATTATGTTTTTCCTTTTGGCTACAGGGGGATATATGAAAGAACTGCTGAAAGGGGGGAGTGACGAAAAGGAATTTTCCAGGCGTATCGCTTCCCTGAAGATGAGTGTATACCCCTGGTGTACGCTTGAAATAGCTCTGCTGATAGCAGTCACTGTTGCAGGTGGGGGATTGCTCTCCGGCGCCCCGGTTTACTGGCACCATTTGGCGCTCTCAATCCTCACGCTTGCCGCTTATATCAAGACATACAAAATCTCAAAGATAAGTTTTCTCGAGAACAGGGAACTGCTTAAAAGTGTGCTGGAAAAGAAGAAAGATATACCAAAGCCTTAAACTTCCAGCAGACGATCAGGAATAGCCAGTCAACTGGCGGAATATAAAGTAATTTGCGCTCGGGAAATATTTAAATCGTCAGAAAGGGATCAGGCTGTTTTCAATTCGTCGGGAAGAACCATATCGGTTTCAACCATATCAACCGAGAGTACCTGCGAGATACCGGGCTGTTGCATGGTGATACCATAAAGCCTGTCTGCGAAGGCCATGGTCTTTTGGTTATGCGTGATGACCATGAACTGAGTAGTTTCCGCAAAGTCTCGCAAAATATCTTTAAACCGTTGAATATTTGATTCATCCAGTGGCGCGTCGACCTCGTCCAGAAGACAGAACGGCGACGGCATAACCATAAAAACTGAGAAGAGGACGGATACTGCGGTCATCGCCTTTTCCCCTGCGCTTAGGAGGGTAATATTCTGCCTCTTTTTACCTGGAGGGCGAATTATGATATCTATTCCTGTCTCAAGCATATTTGATTCGTCCATTAAAATCATGTCGGCCTCTCCGCCGTTGAACAGTCTTTTAAATACAACCTGGAAGTTGGCCCGAACCTGCTCAAAAGTATCCTGGAACAGTTTTCTCGATGTTCGGTTAAGTTTATCAATTACTTTCGATATATCATCTATAGACTGGGTGAGGTCATCGCGCTGGGTTGTCAGGAATGTAAGCCTCTCCATCACCTGGTTGTAGTCCTCAATTGCGGAAAGGTTTACGTCTCCGATCTTGGACATTGAATCCCTTAGTTCGGCATAGCGCTCCCTGCACTCTTCTATGTTGAAACCGCTCAGATCGAACGTCTTTACGGTATCAATGTTGAAATTATGCTCCTCTATCTTCTCGGAAAGGGAGGATATCTTAACAGTCGTTTCTGAATTCTTGATTCGGGCTTCGCTTAGTGTGTCTTTTGTAAGATCCAGAGAATCATGTGAACGTTTGAGATGGTCTTCCTTGTCCCCGATCTGACCTCTGGCATTTTCGAGAGTTTCGTTCAGTTCAGTAAGTTTTCCGGTGAGACTATCTTTTTTGGCGAGGCCGTTGTGGATAGCCTCTTTCGCCAGTTCAATTTCTTCCAGGAGTTTCGATTTTTTAGCATTTGCGGATTCAATTTCCCCCTGCATTGCGGCAATCCGCGAGGTGAGATCCGATATTCCGGTCTCAAGGCGGTTCTTTTCTGAAGTCAGCATGTTGAGATCACCTTTAAGGGAGGTAAGCTCTATCTCCATATTTGAAATCAATTCCGCAAGGCCGGCAATTGTGCCTCTCGATTCCTTTTCGGTTTTTTGAAGCTCGGCCAGTTCAGCGGCAATTGCGCTCTTCCTGTCTGTCAAATTAGCAATTTCACCTGAAAGGTTGCTGATGTCGGATTCAAGTCTTCTCTTTTCGTTATCGAGCGATTCGATCTCATTTTGGAAAGTATTTATTTTTTCGGACTGGCGGCGCATCTCCAGGTCGATAGCCTCAACGTCCCTTTTTTCATGGACCAGGTTGAGCTCCTCATCCTTAAGGAGTTTTTCCTTCTGCTCTTTCCGCGATTCGGATTCTGCAAGCTCGGCGGTAACTTTTTCAAGTTCCGATACCAGGGTTTCGGTCATCGCCTTGTTGTCTGCCAGCGATTTGGAGAGCTCTTCGATGGCCCGTTTCCGTTCGAGTATCCCTTCGCTTGCATTGCCGGATGTTCCCCCGGAAATTACACCAAAACGATCAACAACATCGCCTCTTGCGGTTACGAAGGTAAGGTCATTATTTGCCCGCAATCTTATGGCGGTCTGGATATCCTCAACGAACACGACGTCGAACAGGAGACGTTTTAAAAGCGGACGAAGATTTGGCTCGGTTTCGATCAGTTCGGTGGCATGTCCGATAACCCCGTTCCCTTTTGGGATATCGGCGATCTTTCTGTCATCAAGGAATTCAACGGGGAGGAACGTGCTTCTGCCAAGCCGGTTTTTATGCAGCAGCTCAATAGCTTCGACGGAGTCCTCAGGTTTTGAGATAAGGAGAGCCTGTAACTTGTTCCCAAGAAGAACCTCAAGAGCAGTTTCGAATCTCTTGTCTACCTTAACTTTTTCAAGGAGAGTCCCATGAAGTTTTGACCTGATGTCACTGTTATCCTCGCCAAGCTGAAGGAGCGATTTGATGCCGTCCTGATACCCTTCAAGCGATCTATCCACTTCGGTGATAGATTCGAGCCTTGCGCCAATCTCGGTAACTTTAGTTTTCTGGTCGATTACCTGGTTTTCCTTCTCTTTTTTATCCCCTGCGAGTTTTTGCAGTTTTTCGGTCAGTTCCGAATTTTCGGATTGAAGCTGTTCGAAGCGGGCGCGCACTTCCGCTTCGTTCTTTAGTTTTTCGCTCTTTTTCAGGGTCAAGTCGGCGAGATGTTTCTCCGTCTCTTCCTTTTCACCTAAAGTTTTTTTCCGTCGCCCTTCAAGGATTTCGATTCTGGTTCTGTCAGAAGCGAGGTCGTTCCCTTTTTGGGAGAGCTGGCTATTTAACTCGGCGATCTCGGTCTCCTTGGAGTCTATTTGCGAGTTGATCTCCTCCATTCCGGACTGCCCCGAATTCAGGCTGTTCTTTTTTGCCTCAAGTTTTGCGGTTTTATCAGATACTTCGTTTAGTAGTTCAGTTCTATTTTTGTCTTTTTCCTCAAGAGAGGCGCTCATCTCCTTCGATCTTGCATTCATCTCGGCAATATCCGCCTCAAGGCGCTTCACACGTGTGGAAGATTCCTCTATCTGGCTGGTGAAAAGAGCTATTTTGCCTTCGCTGTTCTCTACCATGGAAGTTATTTTGAATTCCTCTTCCTTTACCGAGGCTAGTTCTCTGGAGTTCTCATCAATTGTCGATTGAATTGAGATAAGGTTGTTTTTCCTCGTGGAGATGTCTGTTTCCAGCGAAACACGAACCTCTTCAAGTCTCTTTATCTCTTCCTCTATCGTGGCCTGAAGACTGTTCAATCTCTTCCATTCATCGGAGGCTGTGGCAAGGAAAAGTTGATCCATTTCATCTTTGTACTGCTTATATCTTTCAGCTTTGTTCGCCTGTCTTTTAAGTGAGTTTCGCTGACGCTCAAGCTCGTTAATGATATCGGTTACACGCTCAAGGTTTGTCTTGGCGGCGGTAAGCTTGTTCATTGCGGCATGTTTGCGGTGTTTATATTTCATTATCCCGGCGGCTTCTTCGATGATGAAGCGGCGCTCTTCGGGTTTGCTGGTGACTATTCTCTGCACCTGGTCCTGCTCAATGATGGAAAATGCCCTGGTGGAAATACCGGTATCAAGGAAGAGGTCGACAACATCCTTGAGACGGCACTGCGTTTTGTTTATCAGGTATTCACTTTCACCGCTTCGGTAGAGGCGTCGAGTGACGGTTATTTCGTTAAATTCCGCCAGCTCCGGTATTGAGATCTTTCCCGCCACGTCGGAGATAGTTATCGAGACCTCGGCCATGCCTGCCTGCTTCCTGCTGGCTGACCCGGAGAAGATAAAATCCTCCATCTTGGCGCCACGAAGCATCTTGGCGCGTTGTTCGCCAAGAACCCATCGTATTGCGTCGGAGATGTTGCTCTTGCCGCATCCGTTGGGACCGACAATAGAGGTTATCCCTTTTCCAAAACTTATCTTCGTATGATCAACAAACGATTTAAAGCCGGTGAGCTCAAGACTTTTAAAAAACATTAAACCTCAAATTGGAAAGAGTTTTTCTCATATTTTCAGGTGATTATATGGATGATGGAGGGTCAAGTAAAGCGAAAATATCAATATATTGTGGCTAAAAATATTCATCGCACTAGATATTGTGACAATATATTGAAATATAAAGGCATATCTCTATGTAAGATGACTATAGCCAATCCCTCCAACAGAAATTTCGTTGTTCTCAGTATCTCTCACAACGAATCCTTTTTCCACTACCTCCCCGATTTCAGTCACGTTTGATGAGAATCGTTTCAAAAGTATTATTTTGTTTTTCGGGACTGTGAAGAGGAGTTCGTAATCCTCACCAAAACCGATCATGTGGGGGGTCGGGTTTGTTTTTTTCAGTTCCGGTTCTATTGGAAGGCTATCCCAGTTTAGAACGACGCCTACACCTGATTCAGAAGCGATATGTGCCATATCCTGAAATATGCCGTCGCTGATATCAATGCACGAGTTGGCGATACCTTTTTTTGAGAGATATATCCCAAGCTCGCACTTTGGTGAAGGGTTCGCCCATCGTTTCAGAAGATAATCATCCGGCCTTAAACCCTTTTTAAACTGCTGATAGGCAAGTGATGACGCGCCGATAGTTCCGCTTACGAAGATCGAGTCTCCAACCTTCGCCCCCTTTCTGGAAAGAATAAATCCTTTTTTCACCCATCCGGTAATTGTGAGATGTATTGAAAACTCAATAGAGGAGGTGATGTTCCCCCCGGCTAGTGAAACGTTGTACCTTTTGCAGTCGTTACGAAAGCCGTCCAGTATTCCATCGACAAGTTTTTCGTCGATATCTGCCGGAAGCGCGAATGTCAGCCAGGCGTAATATGGAGGAAGAGCCCCCATGGAGGCCAGATCGGACAGGTTTACCCTAAGTACCTTGCGTCCAATTTCGACTGGTGTGAAGTATAGGCTGGAAAAATGGTTTCCGTCGACGAGGGAATCGACGGTTGTCACCTGGAGGAGATCTTTTGGCGGTTTTATTACTGAGCAGTCGTCGCCGATAGGGAGAAGAAGATTCCGGTTCTTCGAATGCCCCTTGAATTTTTTCTTTATGGATTCAATGAGCTCAAATTCTTTCATCAGGCGCTTTCCAAAACAAAGGATTTACAGAATTTCACTTGGCTGAAAGGATAACATTGACAAAAGCGGTTTGGAACTTCGATATCACCGGCATTAACAGTGAATTGATATTCTGTCATGTAATTTCCGTGTGATTACAAAGAGATACAGGCTAAATATTAAAGCATTGCAAGAGCGAAGTTCGCGTTCAGGCCAGGTTGCCGAACGGTTTGTTCTTCGATTCGAGTCTGCTTTCGCCGCCTCTCAGGAATTTATCGACTTCCCTTGCGCATTCACGCCCTTCGGATATCGCCCATACGACAAGCGACTGCCCTCTGCGCATATCACCGGCGGAAAAAACACCTTCAGCCGAAGTGCGGTAGTTGTCGTCAGTTTTAACATTCCCTCTCTCATCTTTTTCAACGCCCAACTCCTCAAGCATTCCTTTCGGGTCTGCGTAGAGGAAGCCCATTGCGAGAAAGGCGAGGTCAGCTTTGTATAGAGACTCACTGCCTGGAACCTCTTCAAACTTGGTATCGCTTATCCAATTGATCTTTACATGCCGTACGCCGGAGAGATTTCCGTTTGCATCCTTGACAAATTCCTTGGAAAGAACGGACCACTCGCGTTCACACCCTTCTTCCTGGGAAGTGGAGGTGCTCAGCATTTTTGGTCCCGGGTGCGACGGCCAAGGGGTCTTATCGGTTCTGGACTCCGGTGGTTTCGGCAGGAGTTCTATCTGTGTGACGGAGGCGGCGCCGTGGCGAATGGAAGTGCCGACGCAATCGGAGCCGGTATCGCCACCACCGATCACAAGGACATGCTTTCCTTTTGCATGAATTTCCTCTTCGGGTGATATAGCATCGCCTGCAACACGTTTATTATTCTGTTTCAGGAATTCCATGGCGAAGTGTACCCCTTTCGCATCGCGTCCCGGGATGGGGAGATCTCTTGGTACCGTAGACCCGCCCGTAAGGACGATCGCGTCGAATTCTTCTCGCAGGTTTGCAACCTTCACATTGACACCGACGTGGGAGTTCGTGACGAAAAAGATACCTTCATCTTCCATCAGCTTTACTCTTCTATCGATGACCTTTTTATCGAGTTTGAAATCGGGAATACCGTATCGTAAAAGCCCGCCAACGCGGTTATCCTTTTCGTATACGGTTACACGATGACCAGCCTTGTTCAGCTGATCCGCAACGGCAAGGCCGGCGGGACCGGAACCTATAACAGCCACGGTTTTACCAGAGCGCTTTTTCGGCGGTTTTGGACTCATCCAGCCTTCCTGGTAGGCATGTTCGATAATGGAGAGCTCTATATTTTTTATTGAAACGGCTTCATTGATCAATCCAAGCACGCAACCCGATTCGCAAAGGGCAGGGCATACACGCCCTGTAAACTCTGGAAAACTGTTGGTGCTAAGGAGGCTTTTTAAGGCTTCTTCCCATTCGCCTCGATAAACATGGTCATTAAAGTCCGGGGCGATGTTATGTACAGGGCAATTCGGGTGGCAAAAAGGTGTACCGCAATCCATGCACCTTGCCGCCTGTGTTTCTATCTCCTCTTTGGAGAGAGGGACCATGAATTCAAAAAAGCCTTTAACCCTTTTCTCTACAGGTTCATATCCCGGATTTTTCCTGTTGAATTCTCTAAAACCGCCATGTTTACCCATATTGCTTTACCTCGATGCCATATCGGTTTAACCCGCCATGGTTTTAATAAGTTCCTTTTCTTCAGCCATCTCGGCCAACGCCCGTTTATAATCCTTTGGCATGACTTTTATGAATTTGGCAACGGAGCTGTTCCACTTGGCCAATACTTTTCTTGAAGTGTTGCTGCCGGTAAAGTTGTGATGTCTTTCAATCATCCCCTTTACCTCCTCGATTTCGGCAGGATCTGAAAGTCTTTCCAGGTCCACCATTTCGGGATTGATCCGTTTTTTGGACATACCGTCGGTTTCGAGAATATAGGCAATGCCGCCGCTCATGCCGGCGCCGAAATTCTTCCCTATGCTTCCGAGGATGATGACTCTCCCGCCGGTCATGTATTCGCATCCGTGGTCGCCAACCGCTTCAACAACCACTTTCGCGCCTGAATTCCTGACGCAGAAACGTTCGCCTGCAATGCCGCGGATATAGACCTCACCATTCGTCGCGCCGTAAAGCGCTACGTTTCCAACGATAACATTTTCGTGTGCGTTGAATGTCGAATTTTTAGGAGGGTAGAGGATTACCTTGGATCCCGAAAGACCTTTGCAGAAATAATCGTTTACCTCTCCTTCAATTTCGAATGTAACCCCTTTTGCGCCGAATGCGGAGAAACTCTGCCCAGCGGAGCCGTTCGCCTTTATGTAGATGGTATCGTCCGGGAGCCCTGCAGCCCCGTATCTTCGGGATATCTCGGCTGACAGCATCGTCCCTATCGTCCTGTTGATATTCCTTATTTTTATTTCCCCTTTGACCTTTTCACCCTTTTCCAAGGCTGGTTTTGCCATCTCGATAAGCTGGTGGTCCAGCGCGTTTTCGAGTCCGAAATCCTGTTCTTCTACACAGTATGAGGCACAGGAAGGGGATTTCGCTTTGTGTAAAAGGTTGTCCAGGTTCATATGTTTCGCTTTCCAATGGGAAACATTGCTACGCATCTTGAGTTTATCCACTCTTCCGACCATTTCATTCACGGTTCGGAATCCGAGCTGAGCCATATGATTTCTCATTTCCGTTGCGAGGAAGGTGAAGTAGTTCACCAAGTATTCCGGTTTGCCGGTGAAAAATGCACGGAGGTCCTTGTCCTGTGTTGCTATCCCTACAGGACAGCTGTTCATGTGGCATTTGCGCATCATTACGCAACCGCTCACGATAAGGGCGGATGTTGCTGCGCCCCATTCCTCGGCTCCGAGAAGTGTTGCCACTGCGACATCATACCCGGTAAGTATGCGGCCATCGGTTTGAACAACGATCCTGCTCCGCAAGTCGTTGCGCATGAGCACCTGATGTGTTTCGGCGAGTCCAAGTTCCCAGGGGAGCCCGGCATGTTTTATGGAGCTTTGTGGAGAGGCCCCTGTGCCGCCGTCATGCCCTGATATCAGGACTGCTTCCGCGTGACCTTTGGCGACGCCGGCGGCAATGGTTCCGACGCCGATTTCCGAAACTAGTTTTACGTTGATCCTTGCCTTTATATTCGAGTTCTTGAGGTCGAATATTAGCTGTGCAAGATCCTCGATCGAATAAATATCGTGATGAGGAGGAGGGGAGATGAGTCCTACCCCTGGGGTAGAATTCCTGGTCTTTGCGATAACCTTATCCACTTTATGCCCCGGCAACTGCCCCCCTTCACCAGGTTTTGCTCCCTGCGCCATTTTTATCTGTATCTCGTCGCTATTCACCAGGTAGTGTGACGTTACTCCGAATCGCCCGGAGGCAACCTGCTTTATGGCAGATCTGGCGGAATCGCCGTTTGGAAGAGGGGTAAACCTTGCGGGATCTTCGCCCCCTTCGCCGGTATTGCTTTTTGCGCCCAGCCTGTTCATCGCGATAGCGATCGTTTCATGCGCTTCCTTGCTAATCGAGCCGAACGACATCGCGCCTGTGAAGAACCTCTTTACAATGCTTTCGACCGGTTCGACCTCTTCGACAGGAATCGGTTCATTGTTTGCAAACTCAAGGAGGCCGCGGATCGTATTCAGCTGGATCGTATGGTTGTTCATTGTTTCCGTGTACTTCTTGAACATACCAAAATCGTTCATGCGAGTTGACTGTTGAAGGAGATGGATGGTTTCCGGATTGAAAGAGTGATGTTCTCCTCTTGCTCTCCAGCTGTATTTTCCGCCATGCTCAAGCCTGATGCTTCCTACCTCGTCTTTCCTGGGATAGGCGTAACGATGTCTCATCAGTGATTCAGTTTCGATAATGTCAATCCCGACACCGCCCAGTCTTGACGCGGTTCCTGAGAAATATTTGTCGATAAACTCTTTTTTCAGGCCAACCGCTTCGAAAATCTGCGCCCCTATATACGATTGAATGGTGGAAATCCCCATTTTTGAGAGGATCTTCAGTAAACCTTTGTCGATCGCTTTCATGTAGTTGTCGCGCGCCATCTTTCTGGTGATCCCCGGTTCAAGCTGTTCATTGAGCCTTAGATCCTCGATTGTTTCAAGCGCAAGATAGGGATTTATTGCGCTCGCACCGTATCCGAGAAGGGTAGCGAAATGGTGGACTTCTCTCGCTTCACCAGATTCCACGATGATACTGCACCTGGTTCTTACACCGTTTCTTATAAGATGGTAATGCACAGCCGAGACTGCCAGAAGCGTCGGGATTGGCGCGTATTTATCATTGACCGTCCTGTCGGAGAGAATAAGGATGTTTTTTCCCTTTGCAACTGCGTCAGTTGCCTTGCGGCAAACTTCATCTATCGCTTTTTCGAGATTGTGGTTTCCACCTTCGGCTCGAAAGACGATCGGGATCGGCTCCGCGTGGAAGAACGGAATATTTACCTGTTTGAGCCTTTCAAGCTGATGATTGGTAAGTATTGGATGAGGAAGTTCGATGACGCGGCAATGCTCCTTTGCTTCTGTCAGTATCTGGCCTTGAGCGCCTATGAAAGATACAAGCGACATAACGGACTCTTCTCTTATGGAATCGATCGGCGGATTTGTCACCTGCGCGAACAACTGGTAGAAGTAGTTGAAAAGGAGTTGCGGTTTGTCCGAAAGAACAGCCAGTGGAGTGTCGTTACCCATGGAGCCGATAGGTTCCGAACCGTTGTTGGCCATAGGTAACAGGATCATCCTGATATCTTCGAGTGTGTTGCCGAAAACCGATTGCCGGCGCACAAGGGTGTTATGGTCCGGTTGATGCGGGGACCTGACTTTCTCAAGCTGGCGGAGTTCAAGTTTCCCTTCGGCCAGCCATGTTGAGTATGGGGCCGTGTCGGCCATCAGCTCTTTAATTTCCTCATCCGGGATGATCCTATGCTCCTCCAGGCTCGCGACGAACATCCGCCCCGGCTGTAGCCTGCCGTTGAGGACGATTTTTTCCGGCGGGAACTCAAGCACGCCAGCTTCGGAGCCCATTACCAAAATGTTGTCGTCCGTCAAAAGGTATCTGGAAGGGCGCAAACCGTTTCGGTCGAGAGTTGCGCCTATCACCTTGCCGTCGGTAAAGGCGATGGACGCGGGGCCGTCCCACGGCTCCATCATCGTCGCGTGGTATTCATAGAAAGCCCTCTTCTTGGGGCTCATCTCCTTGTCGTGCGCCCATGCTTCGGGGATTAGCATCATCATTACATGCGGAAGTGAGCGACCATTCATAACAAGTAGTTCTACTGCGTTATCTATGATGGCAGAGTCGGACTGCGTGTCGTCGATGATAGGTTTCAGCTTTTCCAGTTCATCGTCGGTAAAAACGTCTGATTTAAAAACAGCTTCCCTGGCGGCCATTCTGTTGATGTTCCCCCTCAAGGTGTTTATCTCGCCGTTATGGGCAAGATATCTGAAGGGCTGTCCCAAAGGCCAGCTGGGGAACGTGTTAGTGGAAAACCTGCTGTGCACAAGAGCGAGGGCCGATGTAAAAGTCTCGTCGCTAAGATCCCGGAAATACTCCATGACCTGAGGAGAGGTGAGCATCCCCTTGTAGGCTATCGTCTTGTATGAAAGCGAGGAGATGAAATAGTCTAGGGAACCTTCTATTCCGCTATTGAGCACTTTCTTTTTTGCGTATTTGCGAATTACGAAAAGCCGTCTTTCAAATCCCATGGGATCAAGGTCATTGCTCTTTTTAATGAAGACCTGGGCCATGTGCGGTTCCACGTCACGCACCATTTTGCCGAGACCGCTGTTGTTTACAGGAAGGTCGCGCCAGCCGAGCACTTCCTGTCCCAGCTCTTTCACGCAGTTTTCAAAGATTTCCTTTATTTTTTCGCGGCTATCCTTTTTCTTCGGGAGGAAAATGATACCTGCCCCGTACTCGCTGAATTCCGGCAATGTTATGCCAATGGACGAACACTCCTTTTTCAGGAATTGATGAGGCATCTGGACAAGAATTCCCGCTCCATCGCCGGAATTTTTTTCGGCTCCTACTGCTCCCCGGTGTTCAAGGTTTTCAAGTATCTCAATCCCTTTTCTCACAATCCAGTGAGACTGCTCACCATTAAGGTTCGCAATAAAACCTACCCCGCAAGCGTCATGTTCATAACGAGGGTCGTATAGACCGATATTCTTTTGTTGATTCCGTTTGTCCATGCAATTCTTTCTTCTGTCACACCTTAATTAAAAGAAAATATTTAAAATTCATTTATAACTTGATCCGTGCATTTGCTTTGCTCGGACCCCCCAACAATCGGCTCCACTAGTATTGCCTCCAAATTGGACTAACTACTTTACGAATTACCAACAACATTTGCAAATGTTCTCTTTGAAATCTTTTATAACAGGTTGATAGACAACCAGTTTTAGCGATGCGGCAGGATCATATCCCTTTTTCAATCCGGTATTATCGTTTTGTCAGGGCCGGATTTCATGCCGATTTTCTATAGATGCGGCCACCTGGGATCGGCAAGATTCAAAAAACGGAAAAAACAATATCTCCCAAGCCTCAAATTTCTTTAATCACCCATCCGCAGTATCTCAAGTAGGAGCTTTATGCCTCAATTTGAATGCCGGTAATTGATACGCGTGTAATAGAGGTCCCTGCAATTGCTGGATTATCAACGTAAAAGAAGCTACCAAAAAAAAAATTGTATGTGACATAAAAAACTTTATTGTGATATTTACCAGTCAATTTCTTTCCGCTGGTGTAAAATTGAAATCGGAAGCAAAAACAATGACCCATTAATTGTATGGGGCAGAGATTTAGTGGACTTGCTTCCGTAAGTGTTTGGTTTGTTTGTGTTTAGTATGGGGGTAAGTTTTCATTGTATATGAAGGCAAATACTGTTCAAAGAAAAGCAGTATTGAATGGGGATATAAGGATTATAACTTTGTTGGGAGGATACTGAAATGCCTAGTTTTGTAATAGCGGAAAAATGCGACGGCTGCAAGGGGAGAGATAAAACAGCCTGCATGTATGTCTGCCCGCATGACCTGATGAAACTCGATACGGGGATGAATAAAGCATTAAACCAGGAGCCTGAGCAGTGCTGGGAATGCTACAACTGCGTAAAAATATGCCCTCAGCAGGCGATAGAGGTTAGAGGTTACTCAGACTTTGTGCCGATGAGATCAGCGGTAATACCTCTGCGAGGGAGCGATTCGATAATGTGGACCGTCAAGTTCAGAAATGGACAGATAAAAAGATTCAAATTCCCTATCAGGACCAAACCTGAAGGTTCAGTAGATCCATACGCTGGTACTGGCGACGCGGACATTTCAAAGATTAAACAACCTGGGTTTTTTACTCATCACGCGGCTGGTGTAAATATGCCTACACCTGACAGCAAAAAGTAGGGGGATAGGAAAATGGCTGAATTCAAATATACTGCGAAACCTGAAATAGTAGAAATTCACACAGACATCCTTTTAATAGGCGGGGGAATGTCAGCCTGCGGAGCGGCATACGAAGCCGCCCGCTGGGCAAAAGGGAAGAATGTAAAGATAACCATGGTCGATAAGGCGGCTGCGGAAAGAAGCGGCGCCGTGGCTATGGGTCTTTCTGCCATAAATACATACCTCGGTGAGAACTCGCCTGAAGATTATGTAAGGATGGTACGCACCGACCTGATGGGTATCATTCGCGAGGACCTCGTATTCGATCTTGGCAGACACGTTGACGATTCTGTTCATCTCTTTGAGGACTGGGGTCTCCCCATCTGGAAAACTGACGACGAAGGGAAGGGACATGACGGTTCCTACAAGGGAAAATCCCTGCGTGAAGGTGGAAAGCCGGTCAGGTCGGGCCGATGGCAGGCGATGATAAACGGAGAATCGTACAAGGTAATCGTCGCGGAAGCGGCCAAGAAGGCGCTTGAAGATAACAGGAAAGAGACCGGAGTGGAGCAGAACCTCTTCGAACGTCTCTTTATAGTAAAGGTACTTCATGATGCAACAGAGGATAACAGGATAGCCGGCGCATGCGGCTTCAGCGTTCGAGAAAACAAGGTTTATGTATTCCATGCAAATGCGGTAATGCTGGCGACAGGCGGATGCGTAAACGTATTTAAGACTAGGTCTACCGGTGAAGGTCAGGGGCGGGCATGGTTCCCGGTCTGGAACGCCGGTTCAAACTACGCAATGGGCGCGGAAGCGGGCGCGGAGCTGACCATGATGGAAAACAGGTTCGTTCCTGCCAGATTCAAGGATGGATACGGCCCTGTTGGCGCATGGTTCCTCCTCTTCAAGGCGCAGGCAACAAACTCGCTTGGCGAAGACTACTGCGTGACCAATCTGGAAGACGCGAAAAAACTCTACGGCAAGTACACGGAAAAGCTCGGCACATGCATGAGAAACCACATGATGTTGCAGGATATGAGAGCGGGTAAAGGTCCAATCCTTATGCGCACCGACGTGGCGATGAAAAAGCTGGCAGAGACAATGACTCCGAAAGAAATAAAGCATCTTGAGGCCGAAGCGTGGGAAGACTTCCTCGATATGACGATCTCCCAGGCAGGAGTTTGGGCCGCTAACGATATCGAGCCGGATAAGAAACCTTCAGAATTGATGCCTTCCGAACCTTACCTTCTTGGCTCTCACGCAGGTTGTGCAGGCCTTTGGGTAAGCGGACCAGACGATTTCGGCCCGGAAGAGTGGTCGTGGGGTTATAACAGAATGACAACAGTCAAGGGATTGTTCACGGCCGGCGATGGCGTAGGAGCATCGGGGCATAAATTCTCATCCGGTTCGCATGCGGAAGGGAGAATGGCGGGCAAGAGCATGGTTGCCTGGGTTCTTGATCACAAGGATTACAAGGCAAAGGCTGTTGAAAACGCCGAAGATGTCGCGTACGAGATCTACAAGCCTCTCGAAACTTTCGCGCAACATAAAGGTTATACAACCGCGCCGAACGTAAACCCGAATTACATCAAACCGAACATGTTCCAGGCCAGACTGCAGAAAATCATGGATGAGTATGTCGGAGGTATCACACCGTCATATACGACCAGTAAAACTCTGCTGGAAGCAGGCATGGGATACCTTGAGGTTCTCAAAGAGGACAGCAAGCTCCTGGGCGCCGCAGACCTGCATGAACTCCTCCGCGCATGGGAAAACTACCACAGGCTGATAGCGGCCGAGGCTCACGCAAGGCACATTCTCTTCAGGGAAGAGACAAGGTACCCTGGCTACTATTACAGGGGAGACTTCCTTGCGCTGGATGATGAGAACTGGAAGTGCTTCGTAAATTCGAAGATGGATCCTAAAACCGGTAAATGGGAAGTGTTTAAAAGGGAATACAAACAGCTTATCGCCGATTAATCCTCGGAAATTTGGTAACATGGAGGCCTTTTATATGGGCCTCCATGTTCAATATGTTTATTTGAATCATCTGCAGGAGGAATTGTGCAATCGGGAAAACCGGTAGTTGTTATTGGCGGCGGGACTAGCGGCATTACAGCCGCGGTGGAGGCGGCAGAAGCCGGCACACAGGTTATTCTCCTTGAGAGAGAGGCATATCTCGGCGGTCGCGTATTCCGCATGAATAAATATTTCCCGAAACTCTGCCCTCCGCAATGCGGGATGGAGATAAATTTCCAGCGGATAAGGTCCAATCCGAATATCAGGGTCATCACTTCCGCGACCGTTAAATCTGTCAGCGGAAGCGCGGGAAATTTCAAGCTTGAAATATCAACGGCAACAAACCCAGTAAACAATAAATGTACAGCCTGCGGCGACTGCGTTCCTGTTTGTCCCGTTGAGACCGTGGACGATTTCAACTATTCGATGTCAAAAAGAAAAGCGGTTTACATGTCGCATCCGATGGCGTATCCGAACAGGTTCATTATCGACATGAAAACCTGTAAAGGGGCCGAGTGCTCCAAGTGTGTCGATGCATGCAAGTACAAGGCGATAGAATTCGGGAAACCGGCGGAAGAAATGAGTATCGACGCCGCATCGGTGGTAATAGCGTCGGGGTGGAAACCGTATGACGCGGGAAAAATAGAGAACCTCGGTTTTGGAAGCTTTAAAAACGTAATTACCAACGTAATGATGGAGCGTCTTGCGTCCCCCGGAGGACCTACCGGCGGGAAGATTACTAGGCCTTCGGATGGAAAAGAAGTCAGAAAGGTAGCTTTCGTTCAATGTGCTGGATCAAGGGATGAGAACCATCTCCCATACTGCTCCGCAGTATGCTGTCTTGCTTCCCTGAAGCAGGCTACCTATGTGCGAAGCAATCCCTGACGCGGAGGTGATCATTTTCTATATTGATATGAGAACACCCGGCAAGTATGAAGCCTTCATGAAAAAGGTGTCAGGCGATGAAAAAGTGTCGCTCGTAAAGGGGAAGGTCGCAAAAATCACTGAAGACTCGTCGACAAAAGAGGTAATACTCTCCGCGGAAGATGTGATGGGCGGGGAAAAGATCGAGTATCGAGCGGATCTGGCGGTTCTTGCAACAGGGATGGCGCCAAGCCTCAATGGCGAGGCAAAAAACCTGATGGTACAAACCGATGAAAACGGATTCATTCTCACTGATAAACTTCCCGACGGCATATCGGTAGCAGGCGTTGCCGAAAGACCGGTGGATGTAGTCGCTTCGGTAATGGGGGGGACAGCCGCCGCGCTTAACTCCCTGCAGTGGGGTGGGAAATGACTGAAACCAACGGCACAATAAACAGCTATGTTTGTACCGGATGCGGTATAGGCGAAAGCCTGGATGTTCCAAAACTCTGCAAGGTTCCGGTAGAGCACTCAGGTCTTCCGGAAGCAAAAACGCACCCGTCGCTCTGCAGTGACGAAGGGGTAGCGTTCCTAAAACAGGATGTAAGCGCGGGCGCAAACAAGATCGTGATTGCCGCCTGTTCAAAAAGGGTATTCTCCGAGAAGTTCGACTTTGGCCCGTCCGTTATGGTCGAGCGTGCGAACATACGTGAAGGGGCGGTATGGATCAGTGAGCCGAACAACGAGAATACTCAGCTCCTCGCCGAAGATTACTTCCGCATGTCGGTTGTGAAATCGGGGAAGAGATCGCTTACTACCCCTTACATTCAGGAACTGGACAAGAAGATACTTGTAATCGGCGGAGGTATTGCGGGGCTTTCGTCGGCGATACAAGCTTCAAGAGCCGGAAAGAACGTCGTGCTTGTCGAAAAGGAGAGCAAGCTCGGGGGATTCATGAACCGGTTGAAGAAAAAACTCCCCTCGGGCGATGATTCGCTAAATCCTGCCGAGACCGGAATCAGCGGGAAGATAACATCGGTTGAGAACGATCCCAAGATCGACGTGAAACTGTCAACCGAGATAGAATCTATTTCCGGCCAGCCAGGAATGTTTGACGTGACGATGAACTCAAGTGGAAAGAGCATTACCATTCGCGTAGGGGCGATTATCCAGGCAACCGGCTCAAAGCCATACGATCCTCAAAAACTTTCGCATCTTGGATATGGGAAGAAGAATATAGTTACGAATATTGAGTTCGAGGATATGGCTGTCAAAGGTGAGATCGTGCGCCCATCGGACGGCGGAAAAATAAGATCCGTTCTTTTCGTTCAGTGCGCCGGCTCGCGTGATGAAAAACATCTTCCGTACTGCTCTTCTTACTGCTGTTCGACCACCCTGAAACATGCGGTCTATCTGCGTGAACAGGATAAGGATATAAAGATATATATCGTCTACAAGGACATAAGAACCCCAGGCAAATACGAACTCTTCTACAAAAAAGTTCAGGAGGATGATGGAATCTTTTTCACGAAAGGCGAGGTAGCCTCAGTGGAAGAGGGTGATGGCGGAAGCGTGAACATCACTGTAAAGGAGACACTCCTTGGGGGTGAGATAACTATAAAAGCCGACATGGCGGTGCTCGCAACAGGTATGGAGTCATCGGCGAAAAATGGCGGGGCTCTTAAACTCAAATACAGGCAGGGGCCGGAACTGCCGGAATTGGCGTACGGTTTCCCTGATTCGCACTTCATCTGTTTTCCATATGAGACAAGGAGAACCGGAATATACGCAACAGGGACAGTGCGACATCCGATGGACAGTCGTCAGGCCGAGATCGATTCCGCTGGAGCTGTACTCAAGGCGATCCAGTGTCTGGAACTTTCGTCTACAGGAAAATCGCTTCATCCACGTTCGGGCGATACCAGCTACCCTGAGATAGCAATGGACAGGTGCACACAGTGCAAGAGGTGCACCGATGAATGTCCCTACGGGATGTACGACGAAGACGAAAAGGCGAATCCGATACCGAATCCTTTGCGTTGCAGAAGATGCGGCACATGTATGGGAGCTTGTCCGCAGAAGATAATCTCGTTCAAGGATTACCATGTAGATATGTACAGCGAAATTATCAGAGCTTCAAGTATGCCCGGTGAAGAGGAGGAGAAGCCGAGGGTGCTTATTCTTGCGTGTGACAACGATTCTGTGCCTGCTTTCGACATGGCTGCCGCCGAACGATTGAAGATCAGCCCTTTCGTGAGGATCGTTGCGCTTAGATGCCTCGGTTCAATGAGCATGGTATGGCTAAGCGACGCATTCTCGAAAGGTTTCGACGGCGTGATCCTGATGGGATGCAAACATGGGGACGACTACCAGTGCCATAACGTGAAGGGGAGCGAGCTTGCTAACGAGCGAATGGGGAAACTCGAAGAGACGCTCGGAAGGATGGCTATTGAACCACAGCGCGTGCAGTTTACACCGGTTGCGATAGGGGATTACAAAAAGCTTCCTGGGATAATCGACGAATTCATGAAAATGATAGACGAAGTAGGTCCGAATCCGTTCAAGGAGTTCGGAGAATAATGAGACGGGAAAGGAGTTAACGTGAGTTCCGGTCAATTCGTATCGCCAGACATGGAATTTATCGCGCAGCTGAAAAGTGCCGGCGCGGATGCGTTTAAAAAATGTTTTCAGTGCGCCACATGTACTTCCGTCTGCGGAGTATCGCAGGGGAGTACCCCCTTTCCGAGAAAAGAGATAGCGCTTGCACAGTGGGGACAGAAGGATAAACTCCTTTATGATCCCGGCGTATGGGTCTGCCACCAGTGCGGTGACTGCACAAAACATTGTCCGCGAGGGGCGGACCCTTCCGCGGTTCTTTCCGCGATTAGGGGGATAGGATACAGGGAGCTCGCTGTCCCTGCGGTGCTCGGCAAATTCATGTCGTCACCGTCGTACCTTGTTCCGTTGCTAGCGGTTCCGATCGCCGTCCTTCTTCTCGTGATCATGGTTGTGAATGGAATTTCACTCCCCGAAGGTGATGTTGTTTTTTCAAAACTGATGCCGATCGCGGTGATAGACTCCGTGTTTCTCCCGGTCGCGTTCTTCGCTGTTGTAACGGCTCTTTTGTCGATAATGAAATTCTGGAAAAAAATGTCCATCAATACCGGGAAAGAATCGAACGTCGTATCGGGTTTGATAAAAACGATCATGGATGTGATACTTCACAGGAGGTTCAGCAAGTGCGAGACAAACAGCCAGCTGAACCTTTCGCATCTCCTTACCTTTTACGGTTTCATCGCCCTTTTCATAACGACAAACATGGTGATGGCCTACCACTACCTCTTCGGCATAGAGACGCCGCTTTCACTGGGTGATCCAGTCAAGATACTGGGTAACGTGGGAGCGGTGCTTATAACGCTGGGATTGGCATGGACCATCTTCAGGCGGCTGACAAATCCGAAAGCCTCCGGCAAGGCGACATACACTGATTGGACATTTATAATAGCCTTGACGCTTACGGCGCTAACAGGCATAGGGGCGGAGCTGTCGAGGCTTGGCGGCATGGCTGGAATTGCCTATACCGTTTATTTCATCCACCTTGTAATGGTCTTTTTTCTCTTTGCGTATATGCCTTTTTCCAAGTTCGCGCACATCCTGTACAGGACTACCGCGATGGTTTTCTCAAACGGTATTAAAAGCTCGGAGGGCAGATAATGTCTAAACTTGTGAATCCCCATGGTTCGAAAAAACTGAAATGTCTCCTCCTTTCCGGAGAGAAACTGAAAAGCGCTAAGAAAAAGGCCGAAAAGCTGAAACAGATTCGGATGACTTCCAGGGAAACCGGCGATCTCATCATGATGGGCATTGGAGCGTTCACGCCGCTGGATGGGTTCATGGGTAAAAAGGACTGGAAGGGTGTCTGCGAGAAGATGAAAATGGTGAACGGCCTCTTCTGGCCCATCCCGATAACCATTTCCGTTTCCCGCGAGGAGGCCGCCAAGATAAAAAATGGGGAGTCTGTCTCGCTGGTGGATGATGAAACTGACGAGCTTATGGGGAGCATGGTCGTAAAGGAAAAGTACGAACCTGACCTTAAATTCGAATGCAAGCACGTATTCAAGACAAACGACATGCAGCATCCGGGAGTGGCGAACGTCATGGCACAAAAGCCTGTAAATCTCGGAGGGCCGGTAAAGGTCTTCAGCGAGAGCTATTTTCCGCAAGAGTTCAAAGGGCTTTACATGAGACCGGAAGAGACCAGGAAAATTTTCGACAAGAAGGGGTGGAGCAGTGTTGCGGCGCTTCAGCTAAGAAACCCGATGCACCGCTCCCATGAATACCTTGCGAAAATCGCGATAGAGATAGCCGACGGCGTATTCATTCACCAGCTTGTCGGGAAATTGAAACCTGGAGATATCCCCGCGCCTGTGAGGGTAGAGGCGATAAACGTGCTTACAGAGAAATATTTCGTAAAGGACACCTATCTGATGGGGGGATATCCGCTCGACATGAGGTATGCCGGACCGAGGGAGGCTCTACTGCACGCGCTCTTCCGGCAGAACTTCGGATGTTCTCACCTCCTGGTCGGGCGAGACCACGCAGGGGTAGGGGAGTATTACGGCCCGTTCGACGCGCACAAGATATTCGACGAGATACCGAAAGACGCGCTTGAGATTCGCCCGCTGAAGATCGACTGGACGTTCTACTGCAGGAAGTGCGACGGTATGGCCTCCATGAAGACCTGTCCGCATGCGCCTGAAGACCGGGTTCTCCTTAGCGGAACCAAACTGCGGAGCATGTTGTCGAATAACGAGCCTGTCTCATCGGAATTCAGCAGGCCGGAAGTTCTTGAGGTTTTGAAGAGATATTACGACAACCTCGAAGAGAAGGTCGAAATAAAGCTCCATAAGTACTCCGAAGGTGAGAAGGTTACATAAGTATTCATAGAGAGATAAAGGTATCAAGCGTAAAAGGGAAGAGATTTTGAAAACCGATTTTCAGAAGATATAATAAGCGGATACGATTTTGCTCCTTGATAGTGGCGCAAAATTTGGTGTAGTAAATAAGGAATTATTAACCAGCCGGGAGGTAAAAAGGGTTGAGGGGTCTACAAGGGTTAAAGCGGTCTTTATCCATAATAATGGCTTTCTTGATGTTTCCGCTGAACGGCACCGCCTATTCCGCTACTCGCGCCGAGAACATCAAGACAATTGAAATGTATCTGAACCTCGACTCAAATGATATCGGGATAGCCGAAAACGGTGAAACCGACGAATGGATCATCAAAGAGATAAACGGACTGAGTTCGGATCAGCTGGAAAACCTGGTTGCGAAGGCCGAGGCGCAATCTTACCAGGCAAGCGATTCGGGCGGAGACTCTCACTTCTGGAGAACCTTTTTCATAACCTGGCTGGTAGTATTGGTTGTAATGACCGGGGGCTTATTCTACCTGTTCGGGGTCATTTGACCTCTACTGAAATAACCCCTTTCAGTATCCGCAGAGCTTTTTATACCTTCCGGATCATTTAACTCCGGCATCTTCAGCATGCGGAGAAAAATCCTTCCCGTACCGGCTCATCTGCGCCGGGAGGAGGGGATCGCCAGGGAGATGGCCGGTTAGGAGCATGTTCCAGTAAACCCATTTGAATCCCATTTTGCCGAGATGGTTCAGGTGGCTCTCCTTTAACAGCGAAAATGGGCCGACACCCGGCACGGGGAATGTCCCGGCTAGAGGCTCAGTATCGTAATTAAAATCAAACAAAAGAGCCTTGTGGAATCCCGATTCGATAAAACAGTTAGAGTGCCCGTCATAATCGGGCAGGGGCTTTTCCCCTTTCAGCTCTCTAAGGAAATTTTCAACGATAATTTCAGCTTCAAAATGGGCGACCGAGCCCGCTTTGGAGGTCGGGACATTCGTGTTATCGCCAAGCACATAGATATTGTCCGCCTTCTGGCTCTTCAGCGTATGCTTGTCCGTAAGGGCAAAACCGGCTCCGTTGCCGAGGCCGGAGTCTTCGATGACCTCCGGGCCGAGATTGGGCGGTATGGAGACAAGCAGGTCGTAAGGAACGCTTTCGCCGGTAAATGAGAAGATGGTTTTACTTTTGCCATCGACCCTTCCGATGGTGAAATTCGGAATTATTTTGATGTTCTTCTCCGCAGCAATTTCGTTCAGCACCCTTGTCGCTTCAGGTTTGGTGAATGCTCCGGTAAGGGGGGTTACAAGGTCGATTTCAACCTTGTCCCGCATGTTTCTCTTGTGGAAATAGTAGTCGGCAAGAAAGACAAATTCGATCGGAGCGACTGGACATTTGATAGGCATTTCGGCAATGTTCAGAACAACGCGTCCCCCTTTGAAATTTTCAAACGATTTTTGGAGGGAGAGCGCGCCATCAAGGGTGTAGAAGGTGTTCGCATGCTCGCCGAAAGCCTCTTCCATCCCTTCAATCTCAGATGGTGCAACATGTGTTCCGAGGGCAAGAATCATCCAGTCGTAGTCGTGGACACCTTTATCCGTTTCGACGCGATTGTTTTCATGGTCGATAAGTTTTATCTCTTCATTCAGGAAGGTCACCCCTTTTGGAAGCGGTTTTGTTATCGGTTTTGTGACATCCGCCCGAGTTTCATAGCCATACAGCTTGAATGGCAGGAAAAGGAAACCAGGCTGATAGTAATGCTCGGATGCCTTGTCGATCATCGTAATGGACCACTTTTTAGGATCGAGCTTTTTCGAGAGTTGGTTTGCGATTATCGTACCGCCTGTGCCTGCGCCTAGTATCAGCAACTTTTTCATCTGAAACCCCTTTCAACGGATTTTTTAAACCCTTTTGTCTGTCTACTTTTAAAGAGACATTTCCGCAGTGATGGATTCGAAGTATTTTTTGGAAAAATAGAACCGGAAAGCTGAAATAAGTTGAAGTGAGAAATGAATAGTTTAGGTGTAACTACCAGAAAAGCGGATACTTGCGGCTTGGGGCAAGGTTGTTTACCACCAGGGCAACCAACAGCAGAAGGGTGGCCCCAAGCGCTACTGGAATCAGTGCGTAAAAGTAGCCTAGATCATGTATGGCAGGGGAGCCTATTACGGCGATAAGTGCGGTTGCCCCTCCGGGGGGGTGCAAGGTATTGGTGAGAAGCATGATCGCAACCGAAACGGAAACAGCAATCGATCCGGCAAGCCAGATGACATTGCCAAACATCTTGAAGCAGAATACCCCTACCAGGGCCGATAGCACATGACCGCCGAAACAGTTTCTCGGCTGTGCCAAAGGTGAGTGGATCGCCGCGTACAGGAGTACGGCAGAGGCCCCAAAAGAGCCGATTATCAGGGTCATATCCATCCCTTCAAACCAGAATGATGTAAGCCAGCCGCAAAGGCCGATGCCGATGGCAGAGCCGAGCCATGACCAGAAAACCTCTACCATACCGGGGAAAACGTGGGGCTTCCCGTATCCGTGCATCTTCTCAAAAAAATATTTCAACATAATGAGCAATCCAAAAAAACTAATATGAAGGATGAATTATATGTTTATGAAAGCCTGCGGTCAAACAGCTAGCGTTTTTGATATCGAGAATTTGTCAGGTGAAAAGCTGAATAAATGATTGGGGTTGTCCATCCCGGGCGAACAACCCGTTCCCGGCGGCGCAGTTCCCAGAAAACAACCGCCTTCGTCAGTTAGAAATATAGTTGACCCTTAAGGGAGAATCAAGGGGAGGGCGAAAGAGACGTGGGAGATGACGAGGGGGGAGTTTGAAGAATTTAAACAGGAGGAGAGATATGCTTCAGCTCTGTGAGCTAAGGATCGGATTGCTCGCCATGTTTTTTCTGAAGTTGCCATAATATAGATTCTGTATATGGTTCCCCTGGATGAAGAAAAGGCTTCTTTCGATCACAAGCCCGGCTGTTATAAGCACAAGAGTCAATCCCGTTGAAAACGCGCTCGGGACAAAAAAGAAAAGGAGAATAAAGGGGAGCACAAATATTAAAGTAATTGCCAATAATTGGCGCGTAACTATTTGTATATTTGTAATGGGGAAGAAGTATTCTTTCGTATTGAAATGCGCGTATGAAGTCCCCCAATCGAGGATTTTTATCTGCCCGACGGAAATTCCGAGTGCGTTATTTTCGGTGATCGGCTGATAGTGACGCGCATTATAAACATACGCGGAGATCTTCATTACCAAAGCGACAGCGCCGGTCGTGAATGTGATGTTCAGTACCAAATCAAAAACCGCTTTGTCCATTCCTGCAAGTGCCAATCCAGCAAGGGCGGCGATAAATCCCGATGTAAGTCCAAGCAGGAAAAAATTGATAACGGTATACGCGTTCGCCCACTCTTTGATAAATCTGATCTTGGCATAGAGCATTGAAGTCGAGAGGTAGAGGCCGAGACTTGAGAGAACGCCCAGAACGCCTGCGACCCTTCTCGTATTTTCAGGCGAGCCTGTGTAGAAAAGGAATGTGTACGCAAAAACGAAAAAGAGGAATGCAGGGGCGAATATCATCTCCCTGGAAAGCCATGACTGTTTCCATTTGCGAAACGCCTTGTAGCCCCTGGAAGGATTTCCAAGGTGGAACGTTGATGCCAGTATCCCCAGGGAAGGGAGGATGAACGACATCGCAAGAGATATGTATACAAAATCTCCTGACAATCTTTCCATATATAGAAAATCGAGAAGTACCAGCAGGATAAACAGCCCCTGTCCGATTCCAGAAAGAACCGACAGCAGTACAAGTGAAATTTCAGGATGCATCTTTTTCTCCTATGGAACGGCCCAGTCTTCCGATGTTTTTGTGTCATCAGGGGTTGTTTTCTTTGGTTCGAGCTCAACGACAGCGTGTCGCTGTACTTCAAGCTCTTCCTTGTCGAGTTTGATTTCCTTGCGTCTTTTCGGGAGATAGTGGTTTGACGGATTTGTGCCGGCTTCGCTCATTGCCCTGTATCCATGTCCGCTTTTGATAGCCTTTGATGCTTCGCTTTCCGGATCGTCAATATCGCCATAGGTTCTGGCGTTTGCGGGGCAAGCAAGAACGCAGGCGGGTTTGCGTTCATTCTCTGGAAGGTCTTCGTTGTAGATCCTGTCAGCGCAGAGCGTGCATTTCTTCATCACGCCGTCGAATTCGTCAAACTCCCTGCATCCGTATGGGCAGGCCCATGAGCAGTATTTACATCCGATGCAGTCGTCATAATTTACAAGCACCACCCCGTCTTCCGTCCTTTTCAGGGAGGCTCCGGTAGGGCATACCTCCACGCAAGGGGCGTCCTTGCAGTGCATGCACGATTTTGGGAAATGGATGACTTCCGTTTTCGGGAATTTTCCCACTTCGTAGGTCTGCACGCGGTTGAACCAGACCCCGGAAGGTTTATCGCCGTAAGGTTCGTTGTCCGTGAGCGGACCGAATTTACCCGCGCTGTTCCAGGCCTTGCAGTTCGTGGCGCAGGCGTGGCATCCAACGCATTTGTTGAGGTCTATAACCAGGGCCAATTGTGTCATTTACTTTTTTCGCTCCGTCAATATTTCCCTGATGATCTTCGGCGCTGTGACCATATGTTTCAGCTTCTTTAACGGCTTGAACTGCGGCCAGTGCCCGCTCTCGTCGGCCTTGTATATTTTGACTCTCAGGTCGTACCATGCCGCCTGCCCGGTAATCGGATCGGAATTCGATATTCTCGTGCCGTCTTCGTGGTCCAGCTCTTCGGTTATCAGATGGTTGAGGAGGAATCCTTTTTTGGCCTCATCGGCATCGGGGGAGAGGTTCCAAGCCCCCGGATATTTGCCGATGGCGTTCCATGTCCATACGGTATCCGGCTGAACAGCCTCGGAATATTTTACCTGTACCCTTATCTTTCCGATTGGGGATTCGACCCAGGCCCAGTCCATATCGTTGATGCCAAGCTCCAGTGCGCGGTCACCGTTCATGTAAAGGAAGTTTTGCCCGGCGATCTGCCTCAGCCAGGCGTTCTGGCTATCCCACGAGTGATACATAAATGGAGGTCTCTGTGTGATAGCCGAGAAGTTATATTTCTTCGTGTCTATCTTTGTATGCTCAATCGGCTCAAACCAGAAGGGGAGCGGATCGAAGTATTTCAGGATCCTTTTTTTCTGAATTTCTGTTTTCGGTTTTCTGCTGTTGCCGATACCTTTTGCGGCAAGGCGGAAGGACTGAAGCGGCTGTGAGTAGAAAGACATTATCAGCTGGTCGTTCTCTCTTATCAATTTGTTCTTCTGGGCCCAGTTGAGATACTCCTGATTGATGTTCCGGTTGTACTGCATTGAAGGTTTCAGTTCGTGCTGGTAAAAGCTTTTGTTTTCGATATATCTTTCCCACTGGTCGGGGTTTGGTTCGCCAACCATGCTTTTGGAGCCATCCTTCCCGCGCCAGCCGGACAGGAAGCCTATCCCCGCGCCAGGCTCCGGTTCCCATCCGGTGATGAACTCCTTGTAGGTCTTGAAACGAGGCTTCCCTTCGGCGTCGCAGAAACCCTGCATCCCGATAGCATTTGCCAGGTCGATGAGTGTCTGCTGGAAAGGTACGCATTCCCCTTTCGGTTCAAGTATCGGGTGCCTGATGGCATCGCCGGTTTTATCGTATTCGCTGATGGGCCTGTCGAGCATTGAAATGACGTCGTATCGTTCGAGATAGGTAGTATCCGGGAGGACCAGATCGGCAAATGCAACCTGCTCGCTGTAGAAAGCGTCGCTGACTACGATGAAAGGGATCTTGTATTCGCCGTCATCCCCTTTGGCCTTGAGCATCTCAATCACGCCGCTGGTGTTCATTGTGGAGTTCCATGCCATGTTTGCCATGAATAGAATAAGGGTATCTATGGGGTACGGATCCCCCTTGTAGGCGTTTGTAATTACGTTTTGGAGCATTCCATGCGCCGTAAGCGGAAATTCCCAGCTGAAAGCCTTGTCGATCCTTACCGGTTTTCCGTCATTATCCACCAACAGGTGGTCGGGGTTGCTCGGAAAGCCAAGCTCCGGGTTCGGGAGCGGCGTATTCGGTTTAATCAGATCGGGGGTGTTGATCGTTTTGGGGCAGGGGGGGATAGGCTTCGGAAAAGGAGGTTTAAACCTGAAACCGCCCGGCCTATCAATGATGCCGAGCAACATCATGAAGATGGAGAGACCGCGTACGGTCTGGAATCCGTTTGAATGTGCGGCAAGACCTCTCATGGCGTGAACAGATACAGGGTTGCCGGTAGTTGTTTTATGTTCTTTTCCCCATACGTCTACCCACTCCACTGGGAGGGTGATGGTATGGTCCCTGGCTGTTTTGCCGATCTCAAGCGCGATACGCTCTATCTGTTCTGCGGGGATACCGCATATTTTTGAAGCCTTTTCGGGGGTGTAATCCTCCTTGACCCGTTCAACCATAAGTTGGAAACCGGTCTTCAATGTTTTACCGTCGGGGCTTTTGAACGTCCCCTCAAGGGCAGGTTCTATCCCTTCAAGATGAGCTTCCTTGATGGAGCCGGATTTAGTATCCCATACCACTTGCTGCTGGTATTTGATCTGTTTTTCAGGCTGAAGATAGAACATACCTTCATCCTCTTTCCCTTCATCCTGCACTACGAGGTAGGCCGCGTTGGTATGCGTGAGGAGGAACTCCCTGTCATACATCCCGTTTTTCAGAAGTACATGCACCATTGCCAGTATAAAGGCTCCGTCCGTCCCCGGTTTTACGGGAACCCATTCATCGGCGATCGCACCGTACCCGCTTCTCACCGGATTTATCACTACGACCTTTCCGCCGTTCTCCTTTATTTTTGAAATTCCGATCTTCAGCGGATTCGAGTCGTGGTCTTCGGCAACGCCGAAAAGCATGAAATACCTTGTCCTGTCGTAATCCGCGCCGCCGAACTCCCAGCTTGTGCCGCCGATAGAATAAATCATCCCTGTGGCCATATTTACGGAGCAGAAACCGCCATGCGCGGCAAAATTCGGCGTACCGAACTGTTTTGCCCAGTAGGAGGTAAGCGCCTGCATCTGGTCGCGACCGGTAAAGAAGGCAAGTTTCTTGGGGTCTTCGGCCCTTATTTTTTTTAGCCGGGGAACAAGTATTTTCATTACTTCGTCCCACGATATTTCTTCAAATTCAGCTTCCCCTCTCTCGGCCCCTTTTTTCCTGAGGAGAGGCTTTGTTATCCTGGCAGGACTCAGCTGTTTCATCACGCCAGAGGAGCCCTTTGCGCAGATAACCCCCTTATTTGTAGGGTGGTCGGGATTTCCCTGAATGTATCGAATTTGACCATCTTGTGTGGTAACCTTTATCCCACATCGACAGGCGCACATATAACAGGTGGTGTACTTTATATCCTCGCCGGGATTTAGTCTGTGGCCGTCCTTAAAGGTTTTTTCTGTCGGTATGTTTTGCATATTAAGCAATGTTAGCTTTCCGGTGTGAAAAATAGCAACGCATTAATTCTGATAAAACGATAAATAAAATTAATGGTAGGATTTAGACGATGAGATGTAATTGCCCGGTAAATGGTATAGGGAATAGATTGAATGCTTGATTTTAAATATAAGGTTTTCCTTTCTGCCGGAAGGCTGTTAAGTTTTTCAAAGGCGGCAAAAGAGATTTCACTCACACAGCCGGCAGTCAGCTTCCAGATACGGCACCTCGAGGAGGAGCTAGGCACACGGCTGTTTCTGAGGTATCCAAACAGAATAGAGCTTAGCCCTGTTGGTGAAATGCTCCTCAAGGAGCTTGAGCAGATGGAAGGGTACGCGGAGCAGGCACATCAACGGGTAATGAAGAAACTGGATAAATTCTGGGGTACCGTTGAAATTGGTGCATCAACAACGGTAGGCGACTACTTCCTTCCCCCTGTTCTAGCGGATTTCAAAACAGAATATGACGAGGTGGGGCTAAAGGTACTTGTGGGAAATACCAACGAAGTTCTTGGCTATCTGGCAGACGGGCTCGTTGATTTCGCCATTGTCGAAGGCCCGGTAAAAACAAGGCAATGGGAAGTACAGGCCGCTTTTCTAGATGAGCTGGTCATCATCGCACCGAGGGATTTCTACTGCATGGGTGACGGGTATATAACTAAAAAGCAACTGGCAGGCCAGCCGTTCATTTCCAGGGAACCAGGCTCCGGCACGCGGGCGGTAATCGACAGCATCAAGGATGGTGAAAAACTGCTTGTTCCTAAGTCAAATATAGTACTTGAGCTTGGTAGCAATACGGCGATAAAAAGGGTAGTGGAGTCCGGGCTAGGGATTTCCATAGTATCCAAAATGACGATTGCGCGCGAAGTTGCTAATAAATCCCTGTCAGTGATTCGAGTAAAGGATTTCCCAATCTACAGGCAGATATCGTTCGTGTTCAACCGCGGGGTGGAGAAGACCGATCTGGTCACAAAGATGGTCAAATTATGCGAGCAAAGGGCACGGGAGGTCGGATTGGAAAACGCAGAGGGAAAAAATAACGTCTATTGACGCTTGTCAGGTGACATGCCGTTCGGTTCCATAAAATCTCCGCAAGCCTCATAACCGGTTTCATCTGTCTGCAATACGCATCCGGACCGGGCTAATTCCATATTTTTTAACGAAAAAATATTGATATAGAAAAAATCGCTTATCAATGTTAAATTCTACGGATAATAGCAACATTGGATAATTATCCTGACGGAACAAAGATGGAATTGACAACAGACATGATCCTGGTGATGGGGTTGATAGGCCTCGCCATTTTTCTGTTTGTAGTAGAGTGGATAAGGGTTGATGTTGTCGCAATCCTCATAATGGTGCTCCTTCCATTGTTCGGTCTTGTTGAACAAAAACATGCCTTCATAGGGCTTGGGAGTAATGCGGTTGTTGCAATAATCGCCGTCATTATTCTTGGAGCGGGGCTGGATAAAACAGGCGTTATAAACCGCATTGTGTCGCCGGTAGTCCGCTTTGCCGGGAAAAATCCGAACAGGATAATTGTCGCCATCTCCTCAACCGTAGGAACCATTTCAAGTTTTATGCAGAACATAGGCGCGGCGGCGCTTTTTCTTCCGGCGATAAAACGGATCAGCAAATCGATGAATATCTCAATATCGCGTCTTCTAATGCCTGTCGGTTTTGCCGCGATCCTTGGGGGAACGATAACGATGGTAGGATCAAGCCCTCTCATTCTCCTGAATGATCTTCTAAGGCCGCTTAATTTGGAACCTTTTGGCCTCTTCGATGTAACTCCGATCGGCTTGGCGTTGCTGATCTCTGGTATCGGGTATTTCGTGCTGTTCGGCAAATTCGTCCTGCCTCAAGGAGACGAAGATTCTGAAGAAGCTTTGCTGGAAGAGAGTATTACCCAGCATTATGAATTTCTTGGCGAGCCTTTTGAGCTTCGGACGCCGAAGGGCTGGAAGAGTATTCCGCACACTCTTAGAGAGATACGCACAAACTACGGGATAAGCGTAGTTGCCATTGCCGATCAAGACAAGGAGTATACCCTCGCGCCTGGAAGGGAGAGCGTGCTGGTACCGGAAATAGATATTGGCGTATATGGCAAACCGGAAAACGTAAAGAGGTTTGCTGATGAAAACGGAATCATACTGAAGGAATCGCTCGACTTTTTTAAAACACTCCTCTCTCCTTCGATGTCAGGTACCGTCGAAGCTGTAGTCTCGCCGCATTCGCAAATGGAAGGAAAAACTCTGCTGCATTTCAATTTCAGAAAGAAATATCACCTGGTCCCGATGGCAATTTACAGAAGCAAGACTGAGATCTTTCAATCAAACCTTAGCGATGTGATATTGAAGGTAGGGGATGCTGTTCTTTTACACGGTTCATGGGATCGACTAAAGATTCTTGAGAAAAACAAGAACTTTATCATCGCAAGCCCCATTGAAACAGAACCTCTCAGGCCTGAAAAGTCTCATCTTGCGGTTTTGTGGTTCGCCGTTTCATTGTCCATGGTCATCTTCTTCAATATACAGCTCTCTGTTTCCCTTATGACCGGGGCTCTTGGAATAATAATTACCAAGGTGATTACAATTGACGAAGCTTATCAATCCGTGGACTGGAGGACGGTATTTCTCCTTGGTGGCCTTATCCCGCTCGGTGTTGCAACGGAAGAAACAGGAACCGCTGAATGGATCGCTTCAAATATTTTCGATTTGGTCGGCATCGTTTCACCGATAACACTGCTACTGATAATTGCGGTTCTGACTTCCTGCTTTACTCTCGTAATTTCGAATATAGGCGCTACCGTTTTACTAGTTCCGCTTGTAATTAATCTAGCCATGAAGACCGGTACGGATCCAAGAATGGCCGCCCTGATGGTGGGCATTGCGGCATCAAACTCTTTCATACTGCCGACTCATCAGGTTAATGCGCTCTATATGGGGCCGGGAAGATATAGAAGCATCGACTTCATTAAGGCTGGCACTATCCAAAGCATTATCTTCATTGTAGTGACAACAGCCATGATGTACCTTTTCTACGGTGTTCAGCACTAATTAAGATTAGTTGATCAAATACACCAACATATGGTGTGTTTACCTGCTAAAATATGGCGCAAAAGCCATATTATCAAGAATAGCCCTGGTTGATTTCATTTATGCCTATATATATCAATGCGATACATGCCAATGTATCCGGTACGAACCTTGCTTTAAATTGGTACAATATAAGTGCAAAGGCGAAAAACATATCTTTTTTACCATAGGTATTGCACCTTTTCGGCATTTACTGGCTCTAAGAACTGATGTGGTAAGAATAGGTCGCCTGGTTGGGGGTAATTGTGTTGGATGTATGGCATGAATGATAAATTCTCTGATGAATTGGGTTCGGTGAGTTCCCTTATTTCCAAGCCTGAGAATAGCCCTATACTTCAATCTATCTTTGACGGTCTTCCAGACGGAATAATCGTCATAGACAAGTTCTTCAAAGTGGTAATGGCCAACAAGGCCATGCAAACCCTACTTGACAAGCCAAGCAACGAACTGGAGGGGAAGTACTGTTTCTATATCTGTCACGATACCAACAGGGTATGCGGAGACTGTCAGGCGGAGAATGTTTTCATGAATATGCACCCTCCTGCGCGGATCAGGAAGTGTTCGAAAGATAACAATGAGAACCGGCAGTACGAAATACTGAATTTCCCAATACGCAATATGAACGGAGAAGTTCATTACATGATCGAGTACATAAGGGATATAACGAATCTGCAAAATATTGAGAAAGAGCTGATGGAAACCCGGCGTCTCTCAATTATCGGAGAAATGGCGGCAAAGACGTCACATGAGATACGAAATCCGCTCAACGCCATGGAAGGAGCCGCTCACTATCTCCTTGAAGAGTATAAGGATGATCAAAAGATTCAGAAATTCGTGGGTCTTATCAGGGAGCAGATTCTGAGATTGAACGATGTGACGACGAATCTTCTCATGAAAGCCAAACAGAAATACAAAGGCGAAAAGGATCAAATAAGCACGGTACTGGTCAAGTCAATTGAAATAGCCCAATATGCGCCCAACGGCAAAGAGGTGGAAATTGAGCTCTTCCTCGATGAAACGCTCCCAGCTGTTTATTTCGATCCATCGGCCATGCAGGAAGTTTTCGTAAACATACTGAAAAACGCAATGGATGCCGTCCAGGAAAATGGAAGAATAGAGGTCGTTGGCCAGATGCGGCAGAGAAGAGGCGAGGATTTTGTCGAAATAAGCGTTATCGATAACGGAGAGGGGATTCCGTTTCATAAAAAGGATCAGGTTTTCGATACATTTTTTACAACGAAGGCAAATGGAACCGGACTCGGCCTGGTAATTGTAAAAGACATTATGAAGGCACATGGCGGTTATATCTTTATCGACAGCGAACCGGGCGGAGGCACCTGTGTCGTATTAGGGTTGCCCGCACAATGAAAAATGATCTCCTTCGGACTCCAATACTTCTGATCGATGACGAGGAAGCGATTCTTGAGGTAATGTCCGTTAATCTCGAAAAGAAAAACCACATAATTGAAACCGCAAAAACCGGTCAAGAAGCGATCTCCAAGGTCTCGGAAAAAGATTACTCGACAATCATTCTTGACTATGCGTTGCCGGACATGAACGGACTTGATGTCCTGTCAGCCATCAAGAAAAAACGGCCAAATGTGCCGATAATCATGATAACGGCCTACGGCACGATAGAGATGGCCGTTTCCGCCATGAAAGCCGGTGTATTCAATTATCTTGTAAAACCGATCAATTATGAAGAGATGGAACTCATAGTGGACAAAGCGGTCGAACATTACAGGCTGATAGTAGAAGTTGGAACATTGCGAAAACAGCTGGATGACAGTTTTGGTCTCGACAATATTATAGGCAAGGGCACGGAAATGCAGAAGGTATTCGAAAAGGTGAAAATGGTTGCCGAGACCGATGCTACAGTGCTTATAAGGGGCGAGACCGGAACAGGAAAGGAGCTTATCGCGCGCGCTGTTCATAGCAAAAGCCTGAGATCCCGAAACAGTTTTATACGAATCAACTGCGCCGCAGTCCCGGCAACACTCCTCGAAGCAGAACTTTTCGGACATGAAAAGGGGGCTTTCACCGGAGCGATAAAGCAAAAACCAGGAAAATTTGAACTTGCCAATAAGGGGACGATCCTGCTGGACGAAATAGGGGATGTATCCATGGAGATGCAGACCAAGTTGTTAAGGGTTTTGCAGGATGGAGAATTTGACAGGGTAGGGGGAACAACAACTTTGGTCACGGACGCAAGAGTTATCGCCACGACAAATAAAAACCTTGAAGAAGCAATAAAGGAAGAAAAATTCAGGCTAGACCTGTTTTATAGATTGAATGTTATCCCAATAAATGTTCCCCCTTTGCGTGAAAGGAAGGAAGATATTCCGCTTCTCATAAGTCATTTTATTCATAAATACTGCGGAAAAAACAATATGGCGATAAAGGAAGTGCCGCCGGCATTGGCCGCTTCGCTCATTCAATATTCGTGGCCCGGAAACGTAAGGGAGCTGGAAAACGTTATCGAAAGAGCGGTCGTCCTTTCACGCGGCAAACAGCTTGAAAATGTGGAGATAGTAGAAACAACCGCGAAAAAGAATGGAGCGGGCAACTTGAATTTAAACGAAACGAATTTCCAGACTGCCAAGAAAAAGATAATCGAGTCTTTTGAGGAACAGTACCTCGATAGCATGCTGAAAAAGCATAAGGGAAACATAAGCGCATCTGCAAGAGAATCGGGGCTCGACTATAAAAATTTCCATACGAAACTGAAGAAATACAATATCCGCAAGAGAGAGTTTGAAGATAATTAAATAACTAATTATTCATAAATGCTAAAAAGGAGGGAAAAGATGAACGTAGTAAAGAAACTGGATTGCAAGGGGATGAGTTGTCCGGAACCTATTCTGAACATCAAGATGACGATGGGGCAGATCAAGTCGGGTGAAATTGTCGCAATGGAAGCGACTGACCCCGGCTCAGTAAACGACATGGCATCATGGGCAAAAAGAACCGGCAATGAAATAGTGGATCAAAAACAGGACGGAAAAGTGTTCACTTTTTTTGTCAAAAAGAAATAAAGGGGGGGCATTGTGAGCAGTAACGGAAACAAAAAAATAACGATAATAGCCGCAAATGGTTCGCTGGACCAGGCATATCCTCCATTGATCCTCGCAAGCACGGCAGTTGCGATGGATATGGAGGCGTCCATTTTTTTTACATTTTACGGTCTTGACATAATCAAGAAAAACAAAAAGCTGTATGTTTCGCCGATTGGAAACGCGGCTTCGCCTCCTCCAATCAAGGGCGTTCCTATCGGGGTGCCGAATATCCTTGGCGTATTGCCCGGTATGACCGCAGTTGCCACGATGATGATGAAAAGCTGGATGAAAGGGGCGAACGTAGCCAGCAAAGACAAGCTCCTTGAACAGTGCTTGAAATTCGGAGTGCGGATGATCGGTTGCCAGATGACAATGGATGTCATGGGCGTAAAGAAAGAAGAACTGATAGATGGAATAGAGATCGGCGGAGCCGCAACATTCCTGGATGTAGCGGCAGAGGCTGATATAACACTTGCATTCTAGCATCACGATCTTGGCAAACAATCTTGCCGTAAATGAAAACTGAGATCCGGGCCTTTTAAAAAGGCCCGGATTTTCATAATCATGTTCGAAGCTTATATTGGGTCTTATCGAATCACTTGGAGATATTTTTTCCGATGCATTATGGCAAAGATGCGTTGTTCACTTTTGCAGGAATCTTTGTACGGCAATTCCGAGTCCGTATATATAAAACCAATCTATAGCCGAAACTTTTTGTTGAACCGGGCGTTATGCAGTTAATGACAATTTGAAATAATTACTTTATTGCATTTTCAAGCATATCGTTGATCGCGTCCGGCGTAGTGATTATCTTTGTAAACGTTACCATGGTCAAGGCCGGCCAATGTATCGCAATCCTGAATCTTCCATGAAGCATCGTTGCCTTGTTTCCCTGAAGTACAAACTCATAAGGGAGCGCCGCCAAATGGCTCTCGCCAATAATGGGGAGGAAAAATTTCTCCCCTCTGTCGGGATCTGTCAATGCAACTCCGAACACAGCGGTTTGTGATGATTCGTCGACTATTGAATATACCTTTTTGACGCCCCCTTTGTTCGCAGATAGCGAAGACTCAATTTTGGCGAGTCCTTCCTGGAACGTTTGAAACTTTCCAAGAAGCACAGGATTGTCAAAGTACTCCATTCCAAACATATAGTGATAGTGTTCCAGATCGCTCGTAGAAACCGAACCTCCAAAAGGGGTGAACTCCGAACCGACTTTGCCAAGCGCCGCCTTAACATCGGAGGCCACCTTGCTTAATTGAGCATTGTTTGGCTTGTAACTCGACATCAGGTATCCCCTGAAAAGGTATTCAGGGTTTACCATCGAAATTTCAGTCTTCCCGCCGGTAGAAATGATGCCTACTTTAAGCGCGGCGGCAAGAAGACCTCGATCTTTTACCTTTAACACGGTAGCTATAAGGTCGTCTCTGGTATATGCAATAACTCTCATATTATCACTATCTTCCGGCTTATATTCGCCAAGAACCTTGAAGTTGCCTGCAAGAAGCGCTTCTTTCACACCGGTGGCGGCGGCGTCCACGTTTCCGCTGAATACACCAACTTTAAGATATGGTGAAAGATTCTGTTCTGCCCCTGCGTAATGAGGAGAGAAGAGCAGAAATGCAAGCGCTATGAAAGGGATGTATCGCTCTAGATTTCGAAACAATGAAAAAGATAACATGATTTTTCTCCCCCAAAAAAATGAAAATCGACAGGAATTGAATTAAGAAAGCTTTTTTAAATGTGAATTGCTATGCCTCCGGTAAGGTTTCCCTGTTCTCTTCCTCTTTGGTAACCGGCAGCATCTCAAAAAACTTGATCGCAAAGAGATAGATTAGCAATACTAAAGCGCCTATACCGACAGAAAAGAGAATCTCGGCGGTGCTTACGCAATAGTTGGCAAGCAATCCATCCTGAAAACTGCTGGTAATGTTGTATCCCGGGAAAAGTTCCAGGGGCAATACCTGACCAGGTATTACGATAATGTATCGTTCTGCCAGAACGCCAATAACTACCATGACGCAGGCAACGATAATCCATTTGACCGATTTGCCGGCGGGAGAGAGGAGCAGAAGGAGAGGGAATATGTTCCCCAAGCCGACCATTCCAAGCCAGAATATCAACGAGATCTTTCCACCGTCAAAAAGGAGGAAATGTTGCAGTTCATAGTTTTTCGGGATATACGAACGTGTGATGTTTTCCACGAAAAGGAAATAGGTCACTATCATTATAAAACCGGCAAGGTATCTTGCAAGTTTCAGCACTATCTTCATATCAAGGTATCGTTCTGAATATCTGAAAGTTGCCAACAGCACCAAGATCATCAATGCAGTTCCAGAAGAGAGCGCAGCAGCGATAAAACTGGGCGGCAGAAGAGGGGAGTGATAAAGCTCCCTTGCGCCGACAAATCCGAAGATTGCTCCCGTTCCGCTATGAACCAGCACCGCCCAGAAAACAGCTGATATACCAAGAAGTTTTTCGAGCTTCTTCTTTTCAGCGAACATCGCCCAGAGATAAACGATGCCGATTCCCATATAGACCGAATAGAGGACGCCGTTAAGTGAGAACATCGATCTCGGCTGGAAATGGAAGAAAGGGATAAAGAGCCGTTCCGGTCTTCCCCAATCGAGAATAATTGAAAGTAGTGCGCCGACTATAAGGACAACCGCAAGGAGAGCGGCGATCCTTGAGAATGGCTTGAATTCAGTCATGCCGAAAACTGACGAAAGGGCGGAAAGAACAAGGGAACCGGCGCTAAGGCCTATGAAATATACGGCCATTACTATCGGGAGCCCCCAAGGAATCTGGTTTGTCATTCCGGTTATGTAGTGCCCTTCATGTTCCATCATGAAAGATGCCCACGCTCCTCCAAGCGCCAGTAGGAATAGGAATCCGGCGAACATCCAGAACCCTTTTGAAGTCCCTTCAATAGCCGTGAAAAACAGGTTTCTCTTTTCCATCATATCCCCCTGTAATAGACCTTCGGCTCAAGGCCGAGGTCCTCTCGAATCCGTTTAGGAGCATGCTCTTTAATATATTTTGAGATATCGCTGTTTGGGTCGTTAAGATTGCCGAAGATCATCGCCTTTTCACCTTCACGATCGCAGGCGGTAACGCATGCAGGGAGTTGCCCGTCATCTATAAGGTGCACGCAGAAATTGCATTTTTCAACAACCCCCTTGGAGCGTATTGGCACTTTCGGGTTTGTCCAATCTCTTGTTTTTTTGAAGACGAAAGACCTCGCTTTGTAGGGGCACGCGATCATGCAATACCTGCAGCCGATACAGCGGTGCTTGTCGACAAGCACAATGCCGTCTTTCCTGGTAAATGTCGCCGCGGTAGGGCAGACATGCTGGCACGGCGGATGTTCGCAGTGATTGCAGAGAAGAGGAAGCGATATCTTTTTTTCAGGAGCGTTCTTCGGTGAAATGGTCGCCTTCCGGATCCAGTGCGCGTCTATTTTCTCGTCGCCAAAGAGCGGGACGTTATTTTCTTTTCTGCAGGCGGAGGTGCAGGCGGTGCAATCTTCCTTGCAGAGGTTGGTATCGATAACCATTCCCCATCTGTTTTTATCGGAAGCAGAACTATCATTAGCGCGCGCTTCGGCTTTTTGGGTGAACAGCGTAATGCCAGGGGCTATCGCCGTGCCGACAAGCAACGCGCTCCCTTTCAAGCCTTCCTTTAAAAATGAGCGCCTGTTAATTTCCGTCATACTCTTTCCTCATCCCTACTTGTAGTAATGGCAATCGAAACATTCAGGGTTCGCGCCAACGTATTCGTGGCACCTGTCGCAGAACTCTTCCCTGCTAGTGTGACAACTGCTGCAGTTGTGCAGGGAGTGCGAGATCTTCCTTACACCTTCGCGTACAGCCTCATCCCTGGAGTTTTTAAGGACTATCATATGGTTGGCCCGCATGTAGGCTGTCTCTTCCACGCATTTGCTACCGGCTTCGGCAGGTATTACGAGATTAGGCCCCGCTTTTTTTTCCGAAAAGGCGCTGGAGCCAAATGTATACAGGAGGGGCGTTGCCAGCAGAGCTAGCACGATTGCCAGTATCGCTATTGAACCCGATTTTGTATTCATTTAACGCTACTCACCTTTTCCGCCAAGCACGATGGCGTTACTTACCAGTTGATGTACGCCCATTACCGCATCCATCGAAATATCATGATAGGGGAGAACCTTGGTGAACTGCGCCTTGCATATGGCGCAGATCATCGCCATGGCGTTCACCTTTTTGCCATCCATGACGTCCTTTAGCGCCGCAACGCGAGGGGAGACCCCTTTCACACGAATCTCCATCAGTTCATCCGTGAGAAGACCGCCGCCACCGCCACAGCAGAATGTTTGCTCTCCGGTGGTCCTCGGATCCATCTCCACGAAATTGTTGCAGACGCTCTTTAGGACTTCACGAGGAATGGAAAGCTGGCCACCTTCACGATCGCCCATTCTGCTCCCTCTTGCTACGTTGCAGGAGTCGTGATAGGTGACTACAAATTCGTCGTTTGCGCTCTTATCGATCTTCAAGGCCCCTCTTTTGAGGAGATCGTTCGTAAATTCGCAAATGTGCTGTGGATATTGGTAGTTCGGATCGAGAAAATCAAATGGGCCGTTAAGGGTGTTCCAGAATGAGTATGCGACGCGCCAGGCGTGTCCGCATTCCCCGACAACTATCCGTTTTGCCTTCAGCTGGCGAGCGGCATCTACTATCCTTTGCGCTATTTTCCTCATCTGTTCGTAGTTCCCCATGAACAGACCGAAATTCGCGAATTCGGAAGCATATGAACTGAAGGTGAAGCTTATGCCTGCCTGGTGGAAAACCTTAGCGTACCCGGCAAGAGAATCAATATGGGGCGAGGAGAAAAAATCTGCCGAAGGTGCAATTAAAAGAACTTCCGCTCCTTCAACGTCAAGTGGGAATTTTACATCCACCCCAGTTGTCTCCTGCACGTCCTCTTCCATGAAGTCGAGGGTGCTTTGGAGCGCCGGTTTTGGAATTCCAAGGTTGTTGCCAAGCTCATGCACCTTACCCATGATCTCAAGCGAATACTTTTGCCCCACGCCGACGGACTGCATCAGTTCCCGTGCCGCCATGGTAATTTCCGCCGTGTCTATTCCAAAGGGGCAGAATACAGAACATCTTCTGCATTCGGAGCATTGAAAGAAGTATGAATACCACTCCTTGAGAGTTTCTTCCGTCAACTCTTCGGCTCTGGTGTATGAGCCGAAATATTTGCCCCCTGTCGTGAAATATTTTCTATATATCTTTCGGAGGAGTTCCTGTCTCCCTACCGGCATATTGTTCGGGTCGCCAGTCGTTAGGAAGTAGTGGCATTTATCCGAACAGCTTCCGCATTTAACGCAGATCTCCATGTAGAGTTTCAGAGATTTATATTTTTGAAGAAGCTCTTCAAATTTTTTCAGCAATACTTCCTGCCAGTTGTCCACGAGCTTTTCAGGAAAGCCCATCGCCCTCATGTGGTCTTCGCTTGCAGGGTGGCATTTCAATCCGGCTGTAGCGCCAGGTTTTACCGCGGGAGTGGCCAGAATCGGGCCATCATATATGGGAAGGTCGTATTTCTCGTTTGCCATTTAGTTTCCTCCCCCTCTGTTTGCCCAAGGATTCACCCATCGCACTTCACGCACGTTCTCAACCTGCATCCGCGTCGGGCTGAAGAATATCCCGCCTGAATGGAGAAGTTTGCTGAACGGGAAATATCCCGCCAGCAGAAGCACGAGTGAGTAGTGCGTGATGAACAGTGTGCTTTCCGGAATGTTCACTGGGCTAAGCGTGATCAGTCCGATTATGAATGCCTTTATGGATGCCACGTCCGGGTGAAAAAGGAGTTTTAGAGCGATGCCGCTGAGAGCTATAAGCAACAGCAGAAGGAGAGCGAATATATCGGCCCCGGATGTTATGAAATTCAACCTGTCAACGTATCGCCTCATTATCCAGAGGAATATGAGCGGTACCGGCAGCAGAAGGCCGGCGACAACTCCAATTGGCTGTATGAACGCAATGGAACAGCTGAGAGGTTCCACGAAATACCTGAGGTGCCTTAGGAATACCAGAAGGAGTATCAGGTGAAGGGTGTATCCTCCGAGCCAAGTCCACCTGTTGCCCCTGAAAACGCTCTCGAATGTCGCTATCAGCCTGGCATTTTTTAATATTACACCGACGGCTGTGGTTGGCTGGGGTGTTGTCGCAATATTCAAAGGTGACGGCGTAACCGCGTAACCCCAAAGCTTATAAATGAGGCCGCCGAAGAATACCGCGGCGACCATGTAGCTTAGGGCGATATACACCACAGACAGAGCAGATAACTCTCCCATACCAACCTTTCAGCAGAAAATTTCTATTTTTATACGCAACCGGTAGGTTTCGGCAGGCCAGCTATTTTACAAGCCTGTTTTGCCGGTCCGGCCGGGTAAAGTTCGTAAAGATACTTTGTGTTCCCTTTTTCCTTGCCAAGTTTCTTGCCGAGTTCTTTCGTAAGAATACGTATCATCGGGGCGATCTTATATTCCTTGTAGTAATCACGAAGGAAATTTACAACTTCCCAATGGGCTTCAGTCATATTCAGTCCTTCGGACTTTGCCATTTCGTCGGCTATCTCCTGGTTCCAGTCATCAAGGTTTTTCAGGTATCCCTCTTCATCTGTTTCAATTGTCTTGCCAGCTACTTCCATCGACATAGTTATCCCTCCAATCAGGTTAAATGGTTACTTTTTCCAAACTTGTCTCTTTGCTTAAAGAGAAAAGTGATTTTGGCAGTTTTGAATAATTGATTCGTTTTGCGAAGTTGACGAATCCTTCAGCCCAGTTCGTGCACCCGAGATGATGCAGGTGACAGAAGGAGGCTGTTACGTTTTTATAGACGATACCGTCATGCTTGCCGTCTATCCCGTTCCCTCTTAACACATCAAACGCGAAATCGGTATGGGATGAATTCACCACTTCGCCATAATGGAATTCATGCGCCTTCATTTCACCTACACAGGTGATCCATGGAGACTTTCCCGTAGATTTCAATGTCATATAGCCGTGCCCCTTTGGGCGTTTTCTTATGATAACTTCGCAGTCAAGCGCGCCTACCATCGGAGCGGTGACGTTTTTCCACGATACCGATTTCGCAAGGTATATTAGGCCGCCGCATTCAGCATGAACAGGCATACCGTTTTCAATGGAGAGCCTTATATCCTCGCGAAGCGATTCGTTCATCCCTATTTTTTCCATGAACGCCTCTGGAAATCCTCCGCCGACGTAAAGGGCATCGATATTTTCAGGGAGCCTGCCATCCATGAGACTGTTGACAGGGACAAGATTTGCTCCCGCGCTACGCAATGCTTCAAGATTCTCGGGATAGTAAAAGGTAAATGCCTTATCCTTCACTACGCCGATAGTGACAGAAGGGGTAGGGAAGGTCGCGCTCTTTACAGGTTCGAAAGCCATTGGCTCTGCCGAGCTGGCGATTTCGAGTATCCTGTCGAGGTTCACAGAGGCGCCAACCACTTTCGCGATCTCCTTCACGGCAGGGTATAGCCCCATCTCTTCGCCAGCAGGCATGAGTCCGAGATGCCTTTCCAGAACCTCCATCTCTTTCGATTTGCGGATAACTCCTAGTATCTCCATATCGCAATACTTTTCTATCACGGCGCGCAGTTTTTGCTCATGTCTGGCGCTCGCAACCTTATTCAAAATCACGCCGGCAATCCTGATATCGGGCTCAAAAGCCTTGTATCCAAGGAGGAGAGGAGCTACGCCGCGCGTAATCCGGCTGGTGTCCAACACTATCACGACAGGAGCATTTAGGTGTCTCGCAAGGTTCGCGGTAGATCCTTCGCCGTCTACTTCTATAGAGTCGTAAAGACCCTTGTTCCCTTCGATGATATTAACATCCGAGTTCCTCGAGTGTCTGGAGAATACGTCCAATACGCCATCCCAGCCGGTCATGAAATAATCGAGATTGTGGCACTCCTTCCCGGCGGCGGTTGAGAGCCAGCCGGGATCTATATAATCAGGCCCTTTCTTGTATGGCTGGACGTTTATCCCCCGTTCCGCCAGGGCGGCGCATATCCCTACTGTGGTTACAGTTTTCCCTGAACTTTTATGCCCGGCGGAAATAACCACTCTTGGGCAGTTGCGAGTAAGGTCTGATTTCATATCAATATCCATTTTACACCTTGCAAGCGGATTACGCGTTACAATCCCATTCCCATTTCGATATAGCCGCATGGACACGCTTCCGCACAGATATGGCAACCGTTGCATCGGGTATAATCGGTAAACATCGTTTTTCCTTTTGGCCGATCGATATCTTTGCTGATAGCCTCGCGCGGACAGTGAACACGGCACTGGTCACAGACAAAACAGAGTCCGCAACTCATGCATCGTTTCGACTCTGCGATAGCGTGTTCCATGCTGAGCGTTTTTTTGATCTCTTCGAAGCCGGTTGTGCGCACGTTGACAGGGAGTTCTTCTTCTTCGTGCCGCTCCATGGGAGGATAGTAATCCCTCCTCATTTTGTTGAAACTGATCGGGCGAACCTGCGGTCTTGCGCGGTACTCCCTCTTGCTCAGGAAATCGTCCATCGCTTCAGCGGCAATGCGCCCCTGACCAACCGATTTTGTCGAGATACCTAGGCCGAGAGCGTCCCCCCCCGCGAATATGCCCTTATGACGTGTTTCGTGATTTTTATCGGCTTCAACCCAGCCATGCGCGTTGGCAATTTCAGCCAGACCTCCCGGCAGTTCCGGCGCCTGACCGATACCTACAATGACTGTGTCGGCATTAACGGAGAATTCCGAACCTGGAATTGGTTCTGGCCTTCTTCTGCCAGATTTGTCCGGCTCGCCCAGCTGCATCCTGACGCATTTGATAGCCGTAGCCCGGCCATCCTTTACGGCAAATTCAATGGGCGCGGCAAGGAATTCCATTTTGATCCCTTCCTTGATGGCTTCATTAACGTCTTCAGCGATTGCGGGCATTTCTGCCTGTGTTCGCCTGTAGAGTATTGTCACGTTCGCCTTTTCCATCATCCTTTTCGTTACACGCGCGGAATCAAGCGCGGTTTTGCCGTCTGTCGCGCTCATTTCATCATCCGAAGAGCTCAGGAGGCGAAGAGACGTTCTCGCGGCATCAACAGCCGAATCGCCGCCGCCGATAACGACGACGTTTTTACCTATCTCGACTTTTGCGCCAGATTTGACCCTGTTGAGGTAGCTTGCGCCTGTGAATACGTTCGCTGAATCCTCGCCGTCAATTCCGATGGTGACCCCTTTATGAGCTCCGATCGCGAGATATACTGCGTCATAATCCTTTTTGATTTTGTTGAAATCAATATCAACGCCGATTCTCGTATTGCATTTCAGCTCAATGCCAAGGTCGAGTATGTTCTGGATCTCCTTGTCCAGGATATCGACCGGCAGCCTGTATTGGGGGATGCCGTAGCGAAGCATACCGCCAGGTTTCTCGAACCCCTCATAGATAGTCACCTTGTAGCCGCGTCTGGCCAGCTGGTAGGCGCAGGAGAGGCCGGAAGGACCAGAGCCGATAACGGCAATCTTCTTGTTGTTGCTCTTCTCGACAAGCTTTTTAAATTTCAGGCCGCGCTTCAAGCCATGATCCCCGATATAACGCTCGAAGTTGTTGATAGCCACGGAGCCATCCTCAAGATGCTGTCTGTTGCACCCCTTTTCGCAAGGGTGGGGGCATATCCTCCCATGAGTCGCCGGCATCGGATTCTTATCAGTCAAGATGTACCAGGCTTCATCAAAGGAAGCCTGTACATCCCTCTTGTAGATATCGCTCTGCGCGACCTGGGTAAGGTATCCTCGTATGTCCTCGCTACTCGGGCATTCGCTCCTGCAAGGAGGAAGACTCTGAACGTAGACCGGACATTTCCAACTCTGCCCATTGGTAACTACTATCTTTTCAGGGTCGCCTTTCCTTAGTAAGGAATCGTCGAAGACCTTTCCGGGCTCAATTATCGTTGTTTTCATGCAATACTCCTGCTTCTGGAATAGGTTATGTCCTTACATGTGACGACATGTTAAATGTTGACCTTGCGGCAGGGCTGTCGTCAATGTGGTACTTCGTGAATTCAAATCCTGTTTCCTCAAAGAAGCGGGGCCAGCCGACCCTGTCGATCCACTCACCAATCCGTTCCCAGGGTTTGGCGCCTTTTCTGTACGCATTTAAAATCTTGTCTACCGCTTCGGTTACTTCGGGCCAGCGCGGCGGATTGTTCGGGAGACCGAAAACTGCCAGCTTCATGAAGCTTGGTCCTTTTCTGGTGCTGGAAGACTTTCCTCCAACAAAAATGGAAATCGTATCCGTATCCGAATCGCGGATTTCCATTGCCGGGCACTGACCGTGGCAAGCGCCGCAATACATGCACTTCTCTTCTACAACCTCTACAGACTGCTTCCCATTCACAATTTTCGGCCTGATAGCGGCAACAGGGCATATGGCAACGACCTTGGGGACTTCGCAGTTCGGAACATTGTTATGGTCAATCCTCGGCGCGTGATGATGCTGCATGTTGAACGCGATATCAGACTGTCCACCGCAGTTTATTTGGCAACATGATGTCGACATGCGAACGCGGTTGGGGAGATTCTCGTTTTTGAACTCATCAATGAGATGATCCATCATCGCTTTTACTGAACCGGCGGCATCCGTATTCGGAAGGTTGCAATGGAGCCACCCCTGCGTGTGAAGTATGTTCGAGATGGAAGGGCCGGTACCGCCTATCGGGAAGCCAAGTGTTTTCTCGACCTCTTTTATGAGAGGTTCAATATTGGATTCTTTCGCAAGTCCGAACTCCAGATTGTTCCTCGTAGTGAAGCGAACAAATCCTTCCGAGTATTTGTCAGCAATATCGCAAATTTGCCTTATCTTGTGGACGCTTAACGTCCTTGGCGAACCTGCGCGAACTGTGAAGAGTTTGTCGCCGTTTTCAGCCACATGTACAAGTACGCCCGGCTTGATCCTTTCATGGTATTTCCACTTGCCGTAGTTCTTCTTCATCAATGGATGAAGATATTTCGTATAGTCGGGTGCACCGTTATCGCGCGGCGCAAGTTTTTGACCAGTTGTTGAACTCATAGCTTATCCCTCAACTTTCTCGTTACTGACAATATCTTTGTTCATCACCGAAGGATTCCTCTTTTTCTCCCCGCCGAAATTTGACGGAGCAAGCTCCTCAAATTTGATGTACGGGCTTACCCTTGGTTCGCGGACCATTCTTGGATCTGGCTTGATGCCTACATTCTCAAGGAAAGTGCCGAGCCCAATGCGCGCGATGAATTCGCCGACACGCTCATGCTCAAGACCGTTATCGGCCCAGAAATCCCATATCCTTTCAATAAGCTCGGTGAGCTTATCCCAGTCCTCTTTCGTTTCGAGTTTCATGAAAGGAACCAGAACAGAACCCATCGTGTCGCCAATCTTAAGCGTTCGTTTTCCGCCAATAAGTATTGTTACACCCTTGTCCTTGCCGGGAGCCAAAGCCCTGTTCATTACGTTGATGCAGTGCATGCAGTGAACGCACGAGTCATCGTCAACGACCATCTTCTTGCCGTCGAGCTTCATGCAATTCGCGGGACAGCGGCTGATTACAACGTCCTTCACGTATTCTTCGCCGTTTTTATCGATGAATTTCGCTACTTCGGCCTGGTCTATCAGCATCGGTCCGCGCCAAGTACCTATGATAGGCATATCGGAGCGCTGCATGGAGTTTGCGCAGTCGTTCGCGCAACCGGAGAGTTTGAATTTGTACTTGTAGGAGAATTCAGGCCTGTGAAGGAAGCCGATGAATGTATCGGTAATGTGTTTTGTCACGCCCATGGTGTCGTAGCAGGCCATTTCACATCGTGCCTGTCCAACGCAGCAGGCGAGGGTCCTCATCGCGGCACCCGAACCACCGATGTCCCACCCTTTTTCCATCAGCGCTTCGCCGGCGACGAATGTCTGCTCCGTGTTTGAACCTAGCATCAGGATATCGCCGGTCATACCGTGCAGCTGCATGATGCCTGCGCTATGTTTTTCGCTGATATCGCAAAGCTCGCGCAATGCGTCGGTGGAGTATACGAAACCGGGCGGCTCGATAACGCGTATGGTATGGAATTCCTTAATATCAGGATATTTGTGACCAAGTTCCGAAAGGCGGGCAATAACGCCGCCGCCGTACTGAGGAAGGTTGACTAGCGTTCCCTGCCAGTAGTTCCACCTGTTTTCGTAGGATTCTTCAAGCTGATCCAGTAGCTGGTCAACCGAAGGTTTTTCCTCTGCCAAGCCCTTCAAATCGGTCACAAAGCTGGGCCATGGACCGCTTTCAAGTTGATCTAGCAGGGGCCTTTTCTTATTTTTTGTCTTTGCCATATTACCCTCACTTATAGAAGTTTCTGTCACTGCCTGAACAATTAACTATCAACAAACCGTCTCACAGGACGGCAACTACACTAATAAACAACGCTATATCCACGGGGCAACATTATGCTTCTCCGCCAAGTCTACGAATCCCGCATAATCTACAATCTTTACCCCATCTATTACTGATGCGATCCCTCTTGCCTTCAGGTCTGGCCCTAGAGCGTAAATTTCGAACTTGCCGAGAGCCTCTTTCAATTTCTTTTCATATGATGTCCCTTTTGAAGCGGCGTATACACCATCCTCGATAAGCAGTATCGGCGTATCCTTGATGGCGTACTGAAGGCATGAATCAAGGTGCCCAAAAAGGAACGGTGATTTATTTACGGTAAATAGCAATTCGTCACCCCTCTTTAAAATGGAAACAGGACATCCTGCTCCTGCATTAATTTTGTAACTTCGCTTTTGTCGACGACCTCGACTTCAAGTAGAAGATCCTCAACAGTAAGGCCTCTATTCTCAAGTGACTCCTTTTCGACATATATTTTCTCTATTCCATATCCTGGGAGTACCCTGAATGTGGTCGAAAAATCTTTCGCTCCAATCTCTTTTGGATCCTGGCCTTTCTTTATGGCATAAACACCATCATCGAGAAATACAGCGGAAAGGTCCTGATCGTAGGCGGCAACGATGAGCATTACCTCGAGACCCTCATAAGGATTGATCGTTCCATGAGGGGCCTTCCTCATAACGAACATCATCTTTTTAACTATTTCGTCGCTTGATTCTTCAATTTCTTCCGGATTTGCCATCTTTTAATCCCCAAAGGTCACTAATCGGTCGGTTGATATAGCCAGATCTGTCAATTGCCCAAGTCCTGATATTCTGGTTCCTTTAATTAGGTTATCGTCTATCAAGCCCCGTCTTTTGCCAGCGGCGATGCAAACAACAATATCTATCCCTTTTTCCTGAGCAAGTTTGGACCACTTTTCCTGAACGTTCCTATCGTCCTGAGGCGGATCGCCAAATGAAGTAGCGTTGTTAACGCCATCGTTATAGAGGAAAACTCCTGAAACTTCGTGCCCCTTTTCAAGGGCAGCGATAGCAAAATTGTATGCCGAGTCTGAAGACTGGTGCTGATACGGTCCTTCAAGTATCAAAATACCGAATTTCAACTTTACCCCCACTTTTCTACAATTAAAAATTGCTCTATGCTGAACTAGTAAAAGGCAATATCAGTGCCAATTCCCTCCATAATTCAATGTTAATCCTGAATAATGTAAACGGCTCATTACTATATGAATATTCAATGCATTCTTAGCATCATAAAATATGACGTGGTTTTTGTATTTATAAAAGGTATTGTCTTTATACCATTGGTAATATGGTGAAAATACCATAGCAAGGCGGATGTTTGAGATGTTTCGTAATAAATGCGCCATTTATTAACCTCGTTTTACTTTAAAAATTTAATGGTGTTTTTCGATCCTTGAATTTGAATGGAGAGACCTTGGATACCATACAGGTTTTGAATGAAAAAATGAGAACGTAGGATCGCTGAATACATCATCACTTCTTTCTCCTGTATTTTATCGTTGTTGTCATTATACACCTAGTATCAATATTTTTAAATTCAGAATCAAAACCTGCCTGACAGCCAATTTGTAATATCTTCAACTGACCCCACTCAAGTCTTATTGCAACAGTATGTTAGAATGTTTCTTGAAACTACATAAAATATAATTTACAAGTCACCTTAGATAGGAGATGTTTTTACTGATGAAAGAAGCTATTTTAAATATTATCCCCGGTTCTCCGGTACTTTCAGCACTGATTTTCATAATTGTGCTGGACATCGTGCTATATATGGCAAGAAAACCTGTGCATCGAGGCATAAAGTCGATAAGCTTCATATTAAAAAACGCGATGAGGATCACTTCTCATTCCGTACTGCTTGCAGAAAATCAGCTTCAAAAACGCAACAGAGATGTTCTGCTCGCCGCTGGTATCGACGCCACGGAAAGACTCATGGAGAGGGAATTCAGAAGAGTGGAGGAGACACTGAAACGAGACCTGGAAGGGTATCCGGCAATTCAGAGAAATATGGCAGAGCTGATAGCAAAGATCGATGAAGATTACAGAATAAGCACCGAGGTACCACCTTCTCCTCCGGAATGGGTAAAGGTGGTGCAGTCTGTTTCCATAATCCCTGCTTCTGACACAATGGTAGCCAGAATGCTAGGCGAGATACGCTCTACGCTGATCCAGCAGGAGAAGAATGCCTTAAGCACTTACCGGGAGTCCACAAGCAAAAGGCATTCTATGCTGCGAAAAATGATGCCTTACTGGAGGAAGCTCTCTGAAACATTGGCGCATGTCGACGCATCCATATCTGGTATTCTCAAAAGGTCAAGCCATATAGACCGGCAGATCCAGGATTTTGAGGATATTCGAAAAGGATCGGAAAAAGCTGTTCGGACTCTATCCTCCTCGTCAATGACGCAGTTCACCATATCGGGACTGGTGCTTTTAATAGCGCTGGGGGGGGCGATGGTGAACTTCAATCTCATCGCGTTGCCTATGTCGGAGATGGTTGGGGGGGCTAGTTTTATAGGTCCATTCAAGGTATCGAGTATTTCCGCGATGGTGATCATTCTTGTCGAAAGCGCGATGGGTCTGTTCCTCATGGAATCATTCAGGATAACCAGGCTGTTTCCTATCATTGCCTCAATGGACGACAAGCTGAGAAGAAGGATAATGGTTGCCGCCTTTATACTCCTTTTCGTATTGGCATCTGTTGAATCGTCTCTCGCTTTCATGCGCGACAGGATAGCGGCGGACATTCAATCCTTAAGGTCGGCTTTGACCGGCCTGGAGCCGCAGGAGCCGACACAGGCAAGCTGGATACCGATGGTCGGTCAGATGGTGATGGGCTTTATCCTGCCGTTCGCCCTCATGTTCGTTGCCATACCTCTTGAATCGTTCATACACTCATCAAGGACCGTGCTTGGAGTAGTGCTTGCATGGTTATTAAGAGCCTTCGCTTATTTGTTGAGGCTGTTCGGGAATATTGTGAAATCGTTCGCCGATTTTGTCATGGCCGCCTACGACCTTTTCATTTTCCCCCCTTTATGGCTTGAAGACCTTGTGAAGGGAAACAAAGTTGAATCGGATAATTCTGATATCGGTTCAGATCCGGAAGTCATCAAGGACGTGATAACTTTCAAGGATGAGAACTCGGTTTCCGCAGAAAAAAATGACGAAGATGGAGATGATACAGGCGTTTTCGAAACCGTAAAAAAAGGAAAGAATGATAAAAAATGAAGAAAATATCGCATGCTTTCCTTTTATTTTCCCTGTTTATGCTTACGTCATGTTTTCAGACCGCGCAAAACCACACCAGAGGCGTATACATGCTTCTCGATACCTCGGGGACATATGCCGAGGAGATACAGAAGGCACAATCGATAATCAACTATCTTCTAGGAACACTTCAACCGGGCGACACAATGGTAGTCGCCAGAATTGACAGCGGCAGTTTCAGCGAAAAGGATATTGTCGCAAAAGCAACATTTGACAGCAGGCCTTCCGTGGCGAACAAGCAAAAGCGGGTATTCCTTCAGACGATACAGGATTTCGCCAGCACGGTGAAAGGGAGCAAATATACCGACATCAGCGGCGGACTTCTCCAGGGGGTCGAATTCCTTAATGAAAAAGGGGTCGGGAAAAAGGTCATCCTGATTTACTCCGACTTGCAAGAAGAACTGCCAAAGGGGCATGTTCGGGATTTTCCGATGGAACTATCGGGATTCGTAGTAGTCGCCCTGAACGTGACAAAACTTAGAGGAGATATCAAGGATCCGAAGCAGTATCTCGACAGGATCGAATATTGGCGCGACAAGGTAGAGTCCAACAGGGGAGAGTGGAAGGTTATAAACGATCTCGACAGGCTTGAATCTATTTTTGAATAATAACTGTTTTTTCCGCTTGCGATAAAAGAGAGTTTTTGTTTATTTTCCAGCCTCGATTGAACGAACTATTAATTGAATGGCAAATAACGTGGTTGAAGTAGTCGGCTCTAACAATAGCATTCTCGATATTGAAAACTTAACAAAAGTATTTGGCAAGCTTACTGCGGTCGACGATCTGTCACTTTCAATTCCTTCAAAAACGATTTTCGGTCTGCTTGGCCCGAATGGGGCAGGGAAGACAACGCTTATCAGGATGATTGCCGGGCTAGTTCATCCAACAAAAGGGAAGATACGACTATTCGGCAATTTGCCGCCTGAAAGCCTGAAAGCAAGGGGGCAAATCGGATATATGCCTCAGGACATCTCCATCTATCCCGGCCTTTCCGTGCTGGAGAACATATATTTCTTTGGAAGGATATACGGACTCGAAAAGGAAAAGCTCATACGCAACGCGGAAGAGGCGCTTGAATTCGTAGAATTGTCCGCCAAACGTAACACTCAGGTATCCGAGTTATCTGGTGGAATGGTGAGAAGAGTATCTCTTGCGACAGCATTGGTTCACAAGCCGAAATTCCTGGTATTGGATGAACCTACAGCAGGTGTCGATCCTCTGCTAAGGCTAAAGATATGGACCCTTCTTGAAGAGTTGGCATCGGAAGGCACGTCAATACTTATTACGACACACCACATCTCCGAAGCGAGGGAGTGCGGTAATGTTGTTTTCATGAGAAACGGCTCACTCATTGATCAAGGGGCGCCTCAAAGTATCATGGATAAGTACTCGGCAAGCGATCTTGAATCTGCTTTCGTTAAAGCTACTGAGGAGAGAGGTAACTCCGTGTGAATATCAGGTGGATAGCGCTACGAATTATTCAGGAGATAGTCCGAGACAAACGAACGCTCGCGCTTCTGTTCGTTGTGCCAATAGTTGTGATGACACTCATATATTACGCGCTGGCGACGGACGAAATTGCGAAAGTGAGCGTCGTATCTCGCGGCACCGCGCGATTGTTCGATTCTGAGATCATTAACGTGCTCGAAAACGATGATGATGTCGAGTTGGTTGCCATAGATATCCCCGACGAGGAGACGGATCCGGATATTCTTGTTGAGCTGATAAAAAAGGAACTGATAGCCGGACACGTCGACGGCGTGCTTTACATGGATGAACAGCTTCTGCTGGATCGTTTTTCAGACAAAAGGGGGACAATTCACATCTTTGTAGAAGGTTCTAAACCAATTATTACTTCATCCGTTTTCGCTGCTATCTCCTCCGCAATGGACGACCTGGCCGCCGGACTCCCTGTGGTTATCGATTCTTCATGTTCCGCGTTCTGCGCCGATTCCGTCAACAACAAGACAATGGACATGGAGAAACATTTAATATATGGTTCCGATGAATACAGACTGATAGATTTTTTCCTCCCTGTCTTTCCAACGTTTTTTGTATTCTTTTTCACTTTTATAATCTCCACTATCAGTTTCCAGCGTGAACGGCTGAGAGGAACACTGGAAAGACTCCAGGCGGCTCCTATCCGCTTTTACGAAATTGTCGGAGGTTACGTCTTCGGATTCTTCATTTTTGTTACCCTGCAATCGATAATCATCGAGAGCTATATCATGGTGCTGATAGAGTTCGAATTTTCCATACAACAATTCGTTTCATACAGCGTGGTGGTCATCCTTACCATGCTTGTTTCGCTTATGCTCGGGCTGATGGCATCGTTCCTCGCGGCAAACGAATTTCAGGCTATACAGTTTATACCGCTCTTCATACTCCCGCAGATATTCCTCTCCGATATGATCTGGAGTATCGACAGCTTCCCGAAAGTGTTCAAATACATTTCGTACGCATTTCCGCTTACCTATTCGAACAAGGTAGCCCGCGACGTGATGATACGAAACAAGCCGTTGATCGACTCATGGTTTTCATTGCTGGTACTGGTCGGCTTTATTCTGCTTATTCTCACTGTAATGACCATAATCGCGAACAGGAAACTGCGGAAAAGCGATTGATCGTTTTGTACCCTGAATAAATGATAATCTGGAATTCGCAAAAGGGGAGGGGGGCAAATTGTTGAAGATCCTGTTTCTATGTACAGGGAATTCCTGCCGGAGCCAGATGGCGGAAGGTTTCGCGAGGGCGTTAAAGGGAGACGTCATTGAGCCGTATTCCGCGGGAGTTGCTCCATACAGGCTAAGCGCGAAAGCGACAACCGTGATGGCAGAAGCGGGTGTGGATATATCGAAGCAGTACTCAAAGGATGTATACGATCTTTTTGAAATTCATTTTGATTATGTGATAACAGTCTGCGATAACGCGAGGGAGAGTTGCCCGGTGTTTCCGGGACACGCGACAAAGGTAGTGCATTTCGGATTCGAGGATCCACCGTTCCTCGCAAAGGACGCAAAAACCGAAGAGGAAGCTCTCTCTCATTATCGACGGGTGAGGGACGAGATCAAAAATTTCGTGGAAAAGCTCCCGGGGATCCTGGATCAGCTTTCAAAATAGCCTAATAATATTTTACGAATTCATTGGCATGCTCCAGCGCAGGGGTATGGCTAGAGAGGATTCGAACTGATACAGCCTATTTGTCAGGCTCGCTCATTACCCGGCTGTCGCCGTGCCGCAGGATGAAGAACTCCTCTTCGCTTAACCCGGCTTTTTCTCTCTCTTCTTTCAGCTTTAGCGGCGGTTCGTCCAGCGGTTCGTTCGTAAGGACGAATGTCCCCCAGTGCATGGCGACAGATCTCTTCGCATTAAGATCGATATGAGCCTTCACCGATTCCTCCGGGTTGATATGCGAGAACTTCATGAACCATCTAGGTTCGTAGGCTCCGATAGGGATGGCGGCAAGATCGAAAGGGCCGTACTTCTCGGCGATCTCCCTGAAGTGCGGCGTGTAGCCGGTGTCGCCGAGGAACACGAAGCGAAAGCCGGGGGAGACAACCACCCATCCGCACCAGAGTGTATCGTTGGTGGAGAACATCGACCGCCTGCTCCAATGCTGAACCGGCACGGAAACGACTTTTACGTCGTCGAACTCCGTCTCTTCCCACCAGTCGCGCTCGATGACGTTGGTTATGTTTGTATCATCGAACCACTCCCGAAGGCCGAGGGGAACCATGAAAACGGTTTTATCCCCGCCATCCCGCTTCCGTAACGCCATAAGGCTCTTTGTATCGAGGTGATCGTAATGGTTATGGGAGATCACAACTATATCGATCGGGGGGAGGTCTTCCAGAGCGAGGCCCGGTTTTGTATGCCTTTTCGGCCCGATGTTTTCGAAAGGGGAGGCCCTCTCCGAAAATATAGGGTCGGTAAGGATGTTCTTTCCCCCTATCTGCAAAAGGAGGGTCGCTTGGCCAATCCAGGTCACCGTGTTTTTTGTTCTGTTTTGCCGGAGGAACTCGGGGTCGTTCTCCCCCATCGGGAAGTTGTATTCGATGTCGTTCGGATTCTCCATCCCGATCCGTTCCCACTGCCATTTGACCATGTCGCTGAAACCGGGAAGTTTGTAGTTGTTATGTATGTTCACGAATCCGTTTTCCACATGATGCTTCTTCATCTTACTCATATCCTGCGCCGAGGCTGTGTTAATAAACAGAATGATCGTCGAAAATATAAACGCAACCTTCATGATCATATTTTGAAATCGAAAAACCTGATAACAACAGCCATATTTATATCTTATTAAAAGAATATCATGATGATAATGCCACAAAATAATAGTGGCGGTAAGTTTATTATTGTAAATTTATTTTGATAATGGATTTAACCGCCTCAGCTTTTATCATGTAAATCCTTGATATTAAATTAATGACTTTTTCAGGAATTCGGCAGCACGTTCGCCGAACTCGGCGCCAAGCTCTTCCTGGACATAATGGCCGACCTCTTGAAACTGAACAGTCGTTGAGCGTTCGAAGAGGTTTTGCCACCGCACAAGCTCGTTTTTTCCAAACGCAATATCCTTCTTCCCCCAGAGGATGAGAGCGGGCTTCCCCTTTACAGCCGGGATCTTTTCCCAGATAGATTCGAGCCATGCAGAGGAGCCGATGATCTCTTTTGGAAAGACAATGCACCCTTTACGGTTCCCATTTTGCGGCATTATGTACTGCCGATGAATCTGCTTTGTCAGCTTCCTCTTCTCCCCAAATCCCATTTTCATAACGACCTTCACAAAGAAATTGTAGCGGGTGATAAGGAAACGGCCTATGAATCCCCCCATAACGGCGCTGAACCGCTCAAAGTGAGGGTTCCCCTTCACCGACCAGGCCCAGGTGTTCTGGATTACGAAAGCGCGGACGTTATCGGGATTATTCACCGCGTAACTCATCCCTATCGGGCCGCCCCAGTCGTTCAAGGCAATAACGATCCCCTTCAGTTTGAGATGTTCAATAAGCTCGCTGATTATCTTTGCGTGATCGGAAGGGAGATATGACCACTCTTCAGGTTTATCGGAAAGGCCGAAGCCGAGGAGGTCGGGGGCTATACAGCGATACTCCTTTGATAGTACCGGTATCGACTTCCGGTAGAGGAACGACCACGCCGGGTTCCCATGTAGCAGGAGGATCGGCGTACCTTTTCCTTCGTCAAGATAGCTTACCGTTCCCGCCGAACTATTAAAGGTCTTTGGGGAAAACGGATACTCCTCCCTATCAAGCCAGTCGTTCAATATTCCTCCCCTTTTAGTGAAAGTAACTGCATTAACAATACCACGCAAATATGTTGATAACAAAAGATGTGGGGGGTGGAGAGTTTGTTTGATAGATTCGTTTCGACTGAGGGGACGCAGTAAGAAGTGGCGGGGTTGACGAGACTCGAACTCGCGACCTCCTGCGTGACAGGCAGGCGTTCTAACCGACTGAACTACAACCCCAGTCAAGAAAACGAAAAGGAATTGTAAATCGCTTTTCATCACAAGTCAATTTATTAGTAATCCCCCCCTTTACTATTCAGCTCCCTCCGAAATGCTAGAATAGGGGTGTTCCGAACAGTAAAGGGGTAATCATCATTCTATCGGCCAGGCTGGCCGTGGGGGACGCTATGGCTGAGACTGACAGGATCCGGGAAATTGACCGCATTTTCTCCCTTCAGAAAGGGGCATATTCTAAAAACATGTATCCCACGATTGAGGAACGGCTTCAGCATCTGGACAACCTGTACAACGCTATCAGAGAGAACAGGGAGAGGATAGCGACCGCCATTAATGCCGATTTCGGGTGCCGATCCTTCACCGAATCGTACGTAGCCGACGTTTTCGCCCCTATGGATTGCATCCGGTACGCGAAGAAAAACCTGAAAAAATGGATGAAGCCGTCAAAAAGAGATGTCGCCATATGGTATCTCCCCGCAGAAAACATGGTAATACCCCAGCCTGTAGGTCTGGTAGGGGTCATCTCCCCGTGGAATTTTCCTCTATACCTTTCACTCGGACCGGCGATCTCGGCGCTCGCCGCGGGGAACAGGGTAATGATAAAGTTTTCCGAACATACGCCGCGCACAGGAGAACTGCTTGCCGAAATAATCAGGGGCTCTTTTGCGGAGGACCATTTCGCCGTGGTAAATGGAGGGGCGGAAACAGGGGAGGCGTTTACGAAGAAAAAGTTTGATCACATCATCTTTACCGGTTCGACCGCGATAGGCCGGAAGGTATTACAGGAAGCGAGTGTCAACCTGACTCCGGTAACACTTGAACTTGGCGGGAAATCTCCAGCGATCATATCCCCCGGTTTTCCAATGAAAACAGCGGCCGAGCGGATAATGTTCTGGAAGTGTATAAACGCCGGGCAGGTCTGCGCCACAACTGATTATGTGATGGTTAGGGAGGGGGAAGAGGAATCGTTTATAAAATCGGCCAATCAAGCCGTTTCCAGCTATTACCCTAAGCTGGAATCAAACGAGAACTACACCGCGGTCATAGATGAGCGGCACTACAAAAGGCTCGTTGCCCTTCTGGATGACGCCAGAAGGAAAGGGGCGCGTATAGTGGAGATAAATCCTGCCGGAGAAAAGTTCTTTCCGTCCAAAAGGAAGATCCCGCCAACGCTTCTGCTCAAAGTGACGGACGACATGAAGATAATGCAGGAGGAGATCTTCGGGCCTCTCCTACCTGTAATTACATATGGAAACATGGAGGAGGCGAAAAGGTTTGTAAATTCAAGACCGCGTCCGCTTGCTCTCTACTATTTTGACCACGACCAAACCCGTATTGACCTGATGCTAAGAGAGACAATTTCAGGGAGTGTCGCTATAAACGACACTGTATGGCAGTATTCGCAGGATGGAATGCCTATCGGGGGTATCGGAGAGAGCGGGATGGGGCATTATCATGGCAGGGAAGGGTTTGAGACCTTTTCAAAGATGAAGCCGGTATTTCGCCAGAAACGTTTTAATGCTCTTGGCCTTATGCGTCCCCCTTACGGCGCGATCATGAAAAACCTCCTGAAGCTGATGCTCCGCTGACCGGCGAAGTATGTTCACGAGAAGGGAGCTGATTAAAACCTCCATCGCCGGAGGTATTCTCCTTGCGGCTATCCGCGTCGCTCATGGCCCTTTCAAATACGATCCTGTCGCCCCTGAAGATACCGAATATAGTTTCTATTTCCTAACAGAGAAAGACCGCGCAGTCGTTGTGGCGCTCTCTCCCGTGATTCTAGCGATAGATCCCGCCGGGAATGGCGAACGGATAAACGATATAGTCAGTGGCGTCGATAGGGCTATTTCGGGACTCCTTCCATCGGTGCAGAGTGAGGTTAGGGATCTGTTCAACATTCTAAATTTTCCGATTACAAGGAGGCTTCTTTGCGGGGTATGGCAACCGTGGTTATTGGCAGAGGTCGACGATATAGACCGATTCCTCAGCAGTTGGCAACATAGCCGTTTTCTCCTGTTGAGGAGCGGATACCAGGCTCTTCATGAACTTGTTACCGCATCATGGTATGGAAATCCGCGCTCCTGGGTGGAGATAGGGTACGAACGGCCCCCCGACCTGGGTGAAATAGAGTGACTCCCGACATCTCCACCGGCATATCAAAAGGGTGGGAACACCATGACGCTTCTCTACTCGAACGGGACATGGTGATTGAAGCTGACGTTGCCGTGATAGGCACCGGCGCGGGGGGTGGCCTTTCGGCGGAGATATTTGCCAAGTCCGGACTAAAGGTCGTCATGATAGAGGAGGGGCCTTTAAAGACGTATCGCGACTTTCATCTGCTGGAAAGCGAAGCGTATCCTCACCTCTATCAGGAATCTGCGAGCAGAAAGACCAAGGATAAGGGAATCGAATTCCTGCAGGGGCGTTGTGTCGGCGGAAGTACTACGGTGAACTGGACAACTTCAATTCGCACACCAATCCAGACTCTAGAATATTGGCGCGATATATATGATTTTAAAGGATATGGTATGTCGGAAATAGTGCCGTGGTTCGAACTGGCCGAGGAGCGTTTCAACGTCACGAGTTGGGATATCCCGCCGAACGAGAACAACGATGTGCTTCGGCGAGGGGCAGAAAAACTCGGTATCTCTTTCGATTTTATGAAAAGGAACGTGAAGAAGTGCCTAAACATCGGTTATTGCGGTTTAGGCTGTCCCGTCAGCGCCCGGCAATCGGTGGATGTAACTTCCATCCCATCGGCTATGGAAAAGGGGGCGATACTGTTAAGCCGGGCGAGAGCCGAAAGATTGAATATTAACGGTGGAAAAGTAAAAAGTGTTACCTGTGTCGGGATGGACAGATTCGGAACGGCTCCCGGAAAGCATAAAGTTACAGTGGTTGCCAGGGAGTTTGTTCTATCGGGAGGCGCAATTGGAACACCGGCACTCCTCTTGAGGAGCAAAGCTCCCGATCCACATGCGATAATCGGCAAGAGGACTTTTCTGCACCCCGTAAGTATTTCGATAGCTCAAATGCCGGACAGGGTGGATGGCTGGTCGGGAGCGCCGCAATCGGTATACTCAGACCACTTCAATTTCGTTAACGATGGCAGAATGGAGTATAAGCTGGAGATGGCGCCTGTCCATCCGGTACTTGCCGCGACAAAAATCACAGGATATGGGAAGCGTCATAAAGAGCATATGAAAAATCTGCCATATGCCCAAGTGATTATCGCTCTGAACAAGGATGGTTTCCACCGCGAAAGTCCGGGCGGTTACGTGGAATTGAACAGGGACGGAACACCCGTGCTGAATTATCCGATAACCGATTACCTGTGGGACGGTCTTCGCAGGTCGTTGCTCTCTTCCGCCGAGATTCAGTTTGCCGCCGGAGCAAAAATGGTGCTTCCGCTACATGAAGATTCATTCGGGTTTCGCTCATGGAGCGAAGCTAAAAATGAAATTCCAAAACTTGAGATGTCGACTTTAAGGGCAAGGGTCGCCAGCGCACATGTGATGGGTGGATGCCCGATGGGAGCCTCCGAAAAAACATCCCTTCTCGATTTCAATGGAAAGTATCGCTTTCTGGACAATCTTCATGTGTTCGACGGCTCGATATATCCGACAAGCCTAGGAGCCAATCCGCAACTTACAATATTTGCGGTAACGATGAAGCAGGCCACTGAGCTGACAAAAGAAATATGATGCCGGAATTTACTTTATGCTTTTTTCTTGGCGTCCACTTTCGAAACAAAACTCGCGAATCTCTTGACTACCTCGCCAGCCGGTTCAATTGAGTCGATCTTCTCCACCGATTTGCCGGCCTGAAAATAGTCCCTGTACCCCGAACCCTGCTGGGAAGCTTTTTTCAGGTGGAAGATCGACCTTAATGTGTAAAACATCCTCATCCACCGCTTGATACTTTTATCGCGTAGCAGTAGCTTAACGATCCAATTCGCCTCAGTTCCTGTTTTATCAACAAAAGGGGTGCGGATCACTGAAACCGGAACGCCGCTTATCTTGTCCGTAAGGACAATATCCTTTTCCTTCGCGTTTAGAATGGCATTCTTATAGTCATCATGCACATTACACTCTTTCGTAGCGATAAAGCGTGTTCCCATCTGAACGCCCGCATATCCAAGGTCAAGCGCCGCCTTGAAATCGGCTTCGTTTCCAATACCACCGGCACATATCAACGGGACTCCAAGATCCTTAAGGTCGTCATACATCTTTTCTGCCGATTCTTTTCCTGCATGTCCACCCGCTCGGTTGTTCACGCAAATCAACCCATCGACTTCGCTCTCGAGCGCTTTAAGCGCCCATTTCCTGTTTGTTGCGTCATGATATACGATCCCTCCCGCCTGATGTACCTTGTCGACCACCCATTTGGGTTTTCCAAGGGCTGTAATAAAAAAACGAACATTCTCCTCTAGCGCAATGTCGACCCACATGCGCATTCTATTCATATAACGTCTGGAAGAATCCTCAACAAGAGCGTTGAAACCGATAGGCTTGTTTGTGAGGGTTCGAATATAGCGTATACCCTCCCGAAGCGTATGACCATATACGAAGGTCATGGATACCGGCTGTATGATGCCGATCCCCCCGGCTTTACTCACCTCGGCGACAAGCTCGGGATTACTGCAAGGGTACATAGCTCCGCAGATGAGAGGGACTTCAATCCCGACCTGCTCGGTAAACGGTGTCACAATCATATTCTTATTCCTTTAAAGGGCCTATAAGCCAGCAGGCCTTCGCGGTTGCCACTATATCGCCTGCTACGTCTCGCAGTACCACGTCAACCTCGTACTCTTTTTCGATATTATCCTTCGGCGGATCAAACTCCGACTTTGCCGTGATGGTTCCGCGGGCCTTCTTTGTATATTCAATTGAAAATCTTCTGACTATTCCGCGCGCGTTCTCCGGTATTCCTGCCATCATCGCGAGACCGGAGGCGATTTCCGCAAGGTTCACGAGCGCCATTGCGTGTATGCTGTTCAGATGGTTCCTTACTTTTCTCCTGTCACGCATCTCCACAACGGCTTTGCCGGGTTCAAGGAATACTGTTCGAAAGCCTATTGAACCGGAGTAGGGGGCAACCTGCCCTATGAAAAAGCTGAAAACCGCTTTCCCAAAAGGTATTTCGGCCAGCAGGCGCCATGTTTTTAAAATGAAACCCGGTCTAACTAATGTCAAAGATCACTCCAAATAAGTGTATGAGTCGAATAAACGGTTTTTTCATATTCTTCATTTTCGTATTTACGACGAATTATATCAGAAAAGGGGCTATTCGCCTGTAACAAGCAGAACGGAATCCTTCATTTTTTCAACCATGTTTTCAAGAGATAGGCCGTCTGCCTGAACAGATTTTAATGTTCCTGCGTCCGACGGAGCAGGCGCCCGTTTCAGCAATTCCATAAGTTTTGCCGATTTTGTTGCGTAGTTTATGTTTTGAGGTATATCGCCGTACCAGTTGAAATGGCGTATTGTTTTCAATTTCACTGAGGTAATGCCGATAACTTCCCCTTTACGGTTAAAGAGCGGGCCACCGCTGTTTCCCTGCTGAACGGGCGCGCTCATCTGCATGGTATTCGGATCGTTCTTCAACCCCTTTGTGGAGTTGATCCTGCCGGTAAATAGTTTTGGGGAGAATCCGGTGATATGGGGGAGGGGAAAACCTATCGTGAACACATCGGCTCCCATCCGGGGCTCTTCTTCGGAGATGGCAAAAGGAGCAGGAATCGATTCGAAACTTTCTGGGATTAGAAGGGCGATATCGTTATCCATGTCTGAAAGATATACCCTTGCCGCTATTTTCACCCCGTCTGTCCTTATAAGCTGAATATTTTTTCTCCTTTCGATAACGTGTCTGCAGGTAATGATGTATCCATATTCGGTAGGCCAGGCGGTGCCGAGCGCTCTTTCCATCTCTTCCGTGGAGATAACCTCCTTTGACCTCTCATGTTCCGCTGAAAAAACATCTGGCCGGGTTCCGGTTCCCCATTTTTCAAGTACGCCGTTCCTGAAGGCTACATATTCCTGATGGTTTATTTCCGGATTGCCATGCAAAACGCTTGGGGCATCGTAGACATCAAATACAAGGATTTCCCATGTATCACCCCCTTCATTGAGTATTGTTTGCCATACCGGTTTTGCCCCTCTGTATCGCTTGTTCGGCTCTATCCACCACTTCGCAAAATCCTCTTTAGTGGCCCCTTTCTTGATGCCGTAAAATCCGGTTTGCGTGAGATATAGATCCCTTGAACTGGCGCAGGCAGAAATGGATATTGCGATAATGAGGATAGTAATTCCTTTTGCCGCTTTCATCCCTTACAAGTTTATCCCCTTTGTTGCACGAATTTCAAAGATAGCGGAAGAATTGGCTGCTTTTTTAATTTCGTTGACGTTTGAAACAAAGGGTTTAGAATACCTCCATGGGTGTGTCAAATAACTTCAGATTCCATCTGCTGTTTCTTCCGCTAATCCTGGTATTCACCACCAGTCAATCCGCACACTCCGAAGTTGTAAACAAGGATGCCGATGGCCTTGAGAGTACAATTTATGCACTCGATTCAAATCAGCAAACACCGCTATTTAAGGGGAAATACTCGATACTCCTCGAAGGGGAGAGAGAAACCCAGATAAACACGATACGGGATATGGACGGCAACATCGTCACTGTTGAAACGCTTGTAGCAGAAAAAGGTATCTTTTCTAAGTACGGGTACCAGAGGGTAAACGCGAGCGAAGGGGGAGAATTGATCCTAAAAGGGAATATTCTTCATTACACCTACATCAAGGATGAAAAGACAAAAACTGAGGAGCTGATATACCCTCAAAGCTTTGTGGTCGGGCCAGCGCTCACAGCATATGCCCGCACCAAATGGGACACTATCATGAAGGGGGAAGAACTCCCTATAAGGTACGGAGTTCTCGACAGGCTTGATATCTTCCGCTTCATGCTCATAAAAGAGGGGATGGAGAAGAGAGGATCGGAAGATGTTGTCGTAGTAAAACTTATGCCAGCCACATGGCTGGTGTCCAAATTGGTAAATCCGGTATACATTACCTTTTCAAAGGACGGCTCAAAGGTCTATAAGGTAAAAGGGAGAACTTTCCTGCTGGTAAAGAAGGACGGGAAGTGGGAGCCGCTCGACGCGGAAACGATATACCACCATCCCTAGGCGTACATAATAATCCGTTTGCTGGATTTCATGCCCTATCTGGCTGAATATAAACTGCATGATAAACGCAATACTTGCTCGTTAAGCACGATTCAGATGTTACGGGAAATGCGCCTCTGCCGGATACAATTACTGCTCTAATACCGGGCTATAACATATCTCGATCCCGAAAGTATGCCCAATCGGTGCCTTTTTGAAAAATGCATCAGGCTCTTATATGTTTGCCGATAATTTCCATTCAATGTAACTCCATAATCTCCAAATTATATTTATCGTGTATAATAGTTAAAACATCAGAGATGAAAAGGCTCTTATAATTAATATAAATGCAAGCATATCTGTTTGATAACCAGTCAAAATCAAGCATTTTAGTTGATACCGTCCGGCAAATAAGTGGGATAATACCAATAGAGGAAAACATGAAGATGCGTTCCGGTTCCAAGATAATGCAAATAAGCCTGGAGGATAGTTATGGGTCAGATTAACAAGGTAGCAGTGCTCGGCGCAGGGGTGATGGGTTCGACTATCGCCGCCCACTTCGCCAATGCGGGACTGGATGTCCTGCTGCTTGATATTGTCCCGAAAGAGCCTACAGATGATGAAAAGAAGAAGGGGCTTGGCCTGGAAAGCCCAGCCGTAAGGAACCGATTCGCATTAAAAGGGCTTGAAGGGGCAAAAAAGGCAAAGCCTGCCCCCTTTTACCTCCCGGCCTATGCCTCTCATATTGAAACCGGAAATCTGGAGGATGACCTGGCCCGTCTCAAGGAGTGCGACTGGGTTATTGAGGTCGTTCTTGAAAATATGGATGTGAAGAAAAAACTCTTCTCTGAAAAGATTGCTCCAAACCTGAAGGAAGGGGCCATTCTTTCAACGAACACAAGCGGACTCTCGGTAAACGAGATGGCCGAGTCGCTTCCACCAAACGTCAGGAAGAATTTCCTGGTCACGCACTTCTTCAATCCGCCTCGATATATGAGGCTTCTTGAAATTGTGCCATGCAAGGATACATCCCAGGAAACAGTTGCCGCTATGGCGCATTTCATATCCAACAGACTTGGAAAGGGGATAGTCTACGCAAAAGACACCCCAAACTTTGTGGGGAACCGCATAGGCGTTTACGCGATCTTCAACTCCATAAGGCACATGCTGGAAATGAAGATGACGGTCGAAGAGGTGGATGCCATAGCCGGACCGGCAACAGGGAGGCCGAAAAGCGCGGCATTTCGTACGGTCGACCTGGTAGGCATCGATACGCTGGTACATATTGCCGAAAATACATACAAGGCACTCCCCAACGACGAACAGAGGGATATATTCAAGGTTCCCGAATTCATGCTCAAAATGGTGAAAGAGGGGCTTCATGGCAGTAAAACGGAAAAGGGATTCTACAAGAAAGAGAAAGGGGCGAACGGCTCCAACATCCTCTACTACGACTACACCAGTTCCGACTTCAAGCCACTTCAAAAGCCAAAGTTCGGATCCATACAGTCTGCCAAGATGATGGACAACACTGCTGTAAGGGTAAAGGCGGTAGTATCCGGCCCCGACAAGGCTTCGGAATTTGCCTGGAAAAATCTGCGGGATACCATAATTTACGCATTCAACAGGGTGCCTGAGATCGCCGATGATGTGGTAAACATCGATAACGCAATGAAGTGGGGTTTCAACTGGGAATTGGGACCTTTCGAGATGCTGGATGCGATCGGCATCAACTACTTCGTTGAAAGAGCCGGGAAGGACGGTGTTGCCGTTCCTGAAAAACTGAAAGGGATCGAAAGTTTTTACAGGTATACGGATGGACGCAAAGAGTATTTCGACATCACAAGTGGTAAATTCAAGGAGGTTCCGCAGAGAGCCAACGAGATAAACCTGGAAATAATAAAGAAGGCCGGGGGAGTGGTAGAAAAGAATGCCAACTGCTCAATAGTAGACCTCGGCGACGGCGTGTTCTGTTTCGAATTTCATTCCAAGATGAACAGCCTCAGTAACGACATCCTTTCGTTTACACACAAGGCGGTAAAAAGGGCGGAAACAGAAGGGGTCGGTCTGGTAATCGGAAACCGAGGAGCAAACTTCTCTGCTGGCGCAAATCTTATGATGCTTGCAGTTGCAATAGCTGAGGGAGCTTTCGAGGATGTCGATATTACAATCCGGGCTTTCCAGAAGGCGACAATGGGTGTTAAATATGCCAAGGTGCCGGTTGTAGCGGCGCCGTTCCATCTTGCCCTTGGTGGCGGATGTGAATTTCCACTCCATGCCGATGCCATCAATGCGTATGCAGAAACATATATGGGGCTTGTCGAAATTGGCGTAGGACTACTTCCCGCTGGTGGCGGTACAAAAGAGATGGCTGTAAGGGCAATAGATCTTGCTGATAAATTCGGCACCGACCCAACAACTTTCATCTTCAAATATTTTAAAAATATCGGTCTTGCAACGGTGTCGATGTCCGCATCTGAACTCTTCGAACTCGGCTATATGAGGGAAGGGGACAGCATAACCATGAATTTCGATAACCTGATATCGGATGCAAAACAGAAAGTAATTGCCCTTGCAGGAAACTACCGCCCCAAAAAGCCGCGCGAAGACCTGAAGGCCCCCGGCCGGAGCATTGCGGCGAGCATGAAGAGCCAGCTTTGGAACATGAAGATGGGTGGTTTTGCAACCGAGTATGAAGCGGAGATCGGCGGAATGATCGCCGATGTCATTACCGGCGGAGATGTTCCGGCGGGAACGATCATAACCGAAAAATATCTCCTCGACCTTGAAAGGGAAAAGTTCCTAAAGCTCTGTGGAAATAAAAAGACGATCGAACGTATCCAGCATATGTTGAAAAAAGGTAAGCCTCTCAGGAATTAACACGGAGGAAATGATGGCAAAGAGCGCAAAGAAATCGCCGGTAAAAAAAGAGACGGTCAAGAAAACCGACAAGAAAGTTTCCAGTAAGGTCGTAGCGAAATCGCCTGCGGGAACATCTTCAGGCAAACCTTCTGCAGGGAAGGCGTACATACTTGCGGCGTATCGCACGCCCGGTTGCAAAGCGAACAGGGGGAAATTCAAGGATATGAGACCGGATGATCTGGCTGCGGTAGCCATAAAAGGGCTTATCGAGCGGACCGGAATAGATCCTGCCGACGTAGAAGATGTAATTCTGGGGTGCGCTTTCCCTGAAGGTGAATCCGGGATGAACATGGGCCGCTTTGCGGCCCTGAAAGCGGGTCTTCCATATACGGTTCCGGGTCAGGTTGTTAACAGGTGGTGCTCCTCCGGTTTACAGACCATTGCCATGGCTTCCGAACGGATCATGGCAGGTTTTGCCGATTGCATAATAGCTGGGGGCGCGGAATCGATGTCGATGGTTCCAATGGGAGGCAACAAGTTCAGCGCAAATCCTACACTTGCAACCGAGTGGCCCGAAACCTATTCCAATATGGGGATTACCGCTGAGCTTGTGGCCGAAAAATACAAGATAAGCCGAGAGGATATGGACAAGTTCGGATATGAAAGCAACATGAAGGCGGCACAGGCCATCAAGGAGGGGAAATTCAAGGATGAGATAATTCCTGTTGAAGTGGAGAAGGTTTCCCTGGTGAATGGCAAAGTAAAGAAAGAGAAAGAAATCGTCGATATCGACGATGGAGTACGCGCCGATACGACAGTTGAGGGGCTCTCCAAACTCAAAACACCTTTCAAGGTAAAAGGGACTGTCACAGCCGGTAACGCTTCACAGGTTACCGACGGCGCGGCCGTGGCACTGATAGTCTCTGAGAATTTCCTGAAGAAAATCGGGAAAAAGCCTATAGCGAGGTTCGTTGCCTACACGGTGAAAGGGGTTCCGCCGGAGATCATGGGTATAGGTCCGGTAGAGGCTATCCCCGGAGCGCTTAAACTTGCGGGACTGACGCAGAATGATATCGGGCTTATCGAGCTAAATGAAGCGTTCGCGTCGCAGTCGCTGGCTGTAATACGGGAATTGAAACTAGATCCGAAGATAATAAACGTAAACGGCGGCGCCATAGCGCTTGGCCATCCGCTTGGATGTACCGGCGCGAAGCTGACGGCAACACTGCTATCGGAAATGCAGAGAAGAAAAGATGTGAGATACGGAATGGTGAGCATGTGCATAGGCGGCGGCATGGGAGCCGCCGGCATTTTTGAAAAAGTCTAATTTACGCGAGGTGAGTAATATGAGCGACACGATTATCAAAGGCGGAGAATTTCTTATTACCGATGTTTCGAAAGATGATGTCTTTACTCCCGAGGATTTTACCGACGAACATAAGCAGATTGCCGAGACTACGGAAAACTTCATGCTTAACGAACTCCTTCCAAAGATGGACGAGATAGAAGCAAAAAATTTCGATGTCATAAAAAGCGCGATGAAAAAATGCGGAGACCTGGGGCTTCTTATGATAGACACTCCCGAAAAATTCGGTGGATTACAGCTCGACAAGGTTACAAGCATGCTTGTCGCGGAGAAGATGTCCCCTGCCGGTTCCTTTTCGGTAACATACGCGGCCCATACAGGAATAGGGACACTGCCGCTTATCTATTACGGCAACGACGCGCAGAAACAAAAGTATCTCGAAAAGATAATTACAGGCGAATGGATAGCCGCATATGCCCTTACCGAACCGGGATCTGGAAGCGACGCGATGAAGGTCGATACGACCGCGAAACTCTCCGCTGACGGCAAGCACTACATCCTAAACGGCACGAAACAGTTTATTACCAACGCGGGGATGGCGAGCATCTTTACCGTGTTTGCGAAAATTGATAAGGAACACTTTACAGCTTTCCTTGTCGAGCGCGGTTTCGAAGGGGTATCAATCGGACCCGAAGAGAAAAAGATGGGTATTCACGGCTCTTCAACATGCCAGGTGATACTGGATAATGCGAAGGTGCCTGTGGAAAACCTCCTCGGTGAAATAGGGAAGGGGTACAAGATAGCTTTCAACGTCCTGAACGTGGGGCGTTTTAAACTTGGCGCGGCGGTTACAGGAGCATCCAAGTACATACTTGGAGAAGGGGTAAAATACGCCAATCAGCGCAAGCAGTTTGGAAAAACGATTGGAAGTTTTGGAGCGATAAAGGAGAAGATTGCCGACCTTACCGCTGAAATCTACGCCGCTGAATCCCTTATCTACAGGTTTGCCGGGATGATAGACAAAAATATTTCGCAACTGGACAGGGATGCCAAGGATTATTATGTTGATTATCAGAAGGCTATCGAAGGTTATTCATCCGAATGCGGCATAGCCAAAGTGTTTTGCAGTGATACCTTGGCTCACACGGTTGATGAGGTTGTTCAGATACATGGCGGATACGGTTTTATAAGCGAGTATGTTGCCGAGAGAGCCTATCGGGACGAGCGGATTAACAGGATATTCGAAGGTACAAATGAGATCAACCGCCTCCTGATAACCGGAATGATCCTCCGTAAATCTGTCAAGGGGGAGCTTCCGCTTCAGAGCGAGGCGATGAAAGCGTTTGAATCGCTTATGAGCCCGACTTTTGAGGAAATAGACGAGACGCTTCCGTTTGCCAGGGAAAAGGCGCTTGTTAAGAATCTGAAAACACTGTTCTTGATACTTTCAGCGGCGGCAGTGCAGAAATTCATGGAAAAACTCGAAAACGAGCAGGAAATACTTATGGCGGCTTCCGATATCGCCATTCAGATATTCGCGTTGGAAAGCGCCGTCCTGCGAGCCGAAAAAAATTACCAGAAAGCGAGCGAGAACAAAAAGAAACATTTTGACGCCGCTGTAAAGGTATTTGCCTTCAATGCCACCGAAGAGGTTGCGAAATCGGCCAGAAAAGCTGCCTTCTTTGTGGAAGAGGGGGATACCCTGAATATGATCTTGAGCGGGATCAGGCGATTTGCGAAATACGACGCCACCGGACTTCTGAACGCAAAACGGTTTCTTGCCGATTCATCCCTGGAGGTCGACAAGTATATTTTTTAAGCTGACATGATGAATTTAGCCGCAATGGGGAAAATGCCACTTTCCGCTTGCAGATCGTCTCCATATAGCGCACCCGGCAACTTTTGGAAAACATAATGGAAATAATCGACAATGGCAGCGGATTAAAATTTGAAAAACACTCTATTACTACCCCTTATCACGTCGGTGTAGTTCATATCTATACTTGCGAAATAAACGGCAACCTGATCCTTTTCGATACCGGGCCTCCTACCATCACCGGCAGGGAGTACCTGAAAAAGAATATAGATATGAAAAGGCTGAAATACCTCTTCATCACCCATTGTCACCCGGATCATTTCGGGCAGATGAAATTTATAGAGCAATCTAGTGACGCTACGATAATTGTCTCCAAATACGATTCGTACAAATATGAAAGTCCCTTCAAACACCTTTTCCTATTTTATAGCTTTTTCAGGCAACTTGGATTCCCTCTCTTTCTACACATTTTGTCAAACGCAGGGCTGACAAGCTTCTTCTTTTCCGGGAAATTTTCAAATAAATATAAGCTGCTTGAAGAATCCGGTGAAATCCTTGATTCACTCGGCATCCGTTATGTGAGATGCCCGGGCCATTCGCAGAGCGATATTATTTATCTCCTAAACGGGTACGCGATCTCAGGCGATGTCATTCTGCGGGAAATATTCACAGCTCCGCTTCTTGATACGGACTACGAATCCTTTAGCGGCAGATTCAGGAACTATGATGCTTACTGCTCTACCATTTCGAAATTAAAAAACATTGAGAAGATGACTTTTCTCCCTTCTCACAGGGATTACATAGATAGCGTGGACAACAGGATAATCTATTTCGTAGAAAAACTGCTTAGCAGAGCAGAGACGGCGGCGCCTATCCTGAAAGCGAACGACTCCATTTACCAGGCCGCAGAGATACTGTTCCCGTTGACAAAAAAACTCTCATTCATATTTTTTATCAAGGTTTCAGAACTTGTTTTCATAGATGACTTCATCAAAAACCCGAATCTGCTTGCAGAAGCCTTGAAGAAAAACGGCCTTTTCGAAGTAGTTGAAAACAAGTTCAGACAGTTCCTTAATCTGTAATAAACAATAGGGGGAAAGTGCATGGGACATCATCTCTCATCCAAGAGCAGTATCATCCCGCTGATAGAAAGGCTTAACAAATATCCCGTCGGACTTGTTGACAACGAAAAGCTCAGGGAGATACTTTCGATCTTATTCGAAGAGAAGGAAGCGTTCGTTGCGTCCATGTTTCCGCTTGAGGAAGCAACTCTACCCGAACTCATAAATGTAACCGATATGCCAGAAGACGAACTCCTTCCAATACTAGAAAGAATGGCCGACAAGGGATTGATAATGGATATGCCATATTCCGGCACGACCTACTATCTCCTGATGCCCGGGCTGATAGGTTTCATGGAATTTACGTTCATGAAAAGCAGGGTGGACCTTCCGATGGCAAAACTGGCAAAACTGATGACCGAATATCTTTCAGGCAACTCAAAAGACGGGATGGCAAATGAGTTCTTCGGTAGCAGTACACAGCTGACCCGCTCACTTGTATACGAAGACAAGATTCCCGTCACATCTGAAATAACCACATACGAAAATGCCAGGGAGATAATAAAAAATGCCAGCTTCGGCGCGGTCGGCACATGCTATTGCAGACACAAGAAGGAACACCTCGACCAGAAGTGCAAAAAGGGGGCGCCGGTGAAAGATACCTGCATTACGCTTGGAAGCGGCGCGCGTTTTCTTGTACGCAGGGGATTTGCCACGCAAAAAACCACAGAGGAACTCTTGGCAATAATAGACATGGCAAGGGATCTTAACCTGACGCATGTAACCGATAACATCAGGAACAAACCTTCATTTGTCTGTAACTGTTGCAGGTGCTGTTGCGAACTTATGTCCGGCGTGCAGATGGGCTTCACGGAAGGGATCGCAAAGACCGCCTTTCTAGCGCGGATTGACCCGGAAAAGTGCGACTACTGCGGCGACTGTTTCAAGGCGTGCAACGTAAAGGCGATCGGCCTTGCGAAGGGGAGGGTTTTTGCCAGGAAATCCGACAGATTTAGTGAAATTGAGAAGGATATCTGTCTCGGTTGCGGAGCGTGCATCTCCACCTGCGATAAGAATGCGATCTCTCTCGTACCACGGGAGCGGAAGATCGTACCGCCTGAGAATAAGCGGAAGATGTTTGCCAGAATCCTTTGGGAAAAGGGAAAGCTATCCCCCTTCCTGCTGAACAGGGGGAAAAAGATAGTAAGGTCCATCTTCGGAATGAGAGGATAACCTCTTGAAATCCATGCCTATTTCAGCATATCAATAATCTCTTTTCGCACCGGAACGGTCCTGCCCAACTTGGAATCGAAACAGGCCATGACTGTCTTTGCCGTAGCATATACGCCGTCTTTCCCGTCATGTATTGAATAATCCATATCAAAACTTGAGTTTCCGAACCTTGATGCGCGCATGGAAACGATTACAGTGTCGTTCAGATTGATCGGTTTTTTATAATCGCACTCCGCCCTGACGACGAAGAAGAGAAGTCCGCTCTCCATGAACGAGGCGAACTTGTCTGAAAATAGCTTCACCCTTGCAGTTTCAAGGTAGGTGAAATATGTAGCGTTGTTTACATGATTGTACGCGTCAAGGTCTGCGAACCTGACGTCAATCGCCGCGGAAAAGGTTCTAGTTTCGTCTGCCACTACAGTTTCGCTTCGGATTTCCCGTGAAAGGCCTCCAGAAATTCCTTAAGTGCGCTCGGATTGTTTGATTTAATGGCGCCCGAAATTAAATCTTTCAATTGGGGCATGTACCCTTCATTCCATATTTTCATGAAAAACTCTTCAGAGGTCTTTCCCACGCAATCCGCCTTTTCAATCGTCTTTCCTTTTTCCACTATAAAGGAATCAGGTTTTACGGTTACTGTTCTCATCACGTCGCCGATATGGAAATAATAGGTTCTGGTTTCCTTTATGACGCCTGCGTGGAAATTATCGCCAAGTTTATCGAATACTTCTTCCGTGTTCATCGTTTTGCCTCCTGCAATTCCTGTGTTGCTAAAACATGTTTGTAAAATATATTGCTTGGCCTTACTTTTTCCTGCTCTTAACTTTTTCCGTAAATACAGGTATGAACTGCTTCATATCCGCTACGACTAGAACGTCGGCCACCTCGCCGATAGGAGCGTCCTTGTCTGTGTTTATAGCCACGATAAATTCAGATTTTTTCATTCCTGCAAGATGCTGTATCGCACCGGAAATGCCGCACGCAAAATATACCTTGGGTGAAACTGTCTGGCCGGTAACACCTACCTGTCTGTTCGATTCCAGCCAACCAGCGTCAACCACCGGACGGCTTGCTCCAAGCTCACTTCCAAGAACATCTGCCATATTCTTTACGATCTCGATATCTTCCTTTTTCCCGATGCCGCGGCCAACGCTTACAATCGATTCGGCTTTCGTAAGGTCGATTCCTGTTTTGCCAGATTCTTCATATCCGGTGAATTCAAGGGTGGACGATACATCACCTATGTCAATTATCTCAACTGCTGGTGTTCCGGATGGCTCGCCCGACATAGAAAAGGCTCCTGTCTGAAGCGTAACCACCGTTACCGCCGTGCCAGGTTTCATATCTACACGCAATTTGGAGTTGCAGGCTGGAACTACAAGTTTTCCGCTGTTGACATCGACCACTTCAGATACCTGAGCCGCCTTCAGCGCAAATGCTATACGAGGGGCGATGTCCCATCCGTAGGAAGAGTGTGAGAAAACGATATATTCCGGCTTCTCCTTTGCGATAACGTCAAGAAGGAGCTTTTTATGAAGCTCGGTGTTTATCTCGCCGCACTTCTCTGCGTCGGCCAGGTAGAGTTTTCCGTTGTATTTCGGCAGGGAGCCTTCGGAACCGGCTAGAAACATCGCGCTTTCCGCACCCAGTTTTCCCGCAAAGGCGATAAGTTCATAGACGGAGTCGAGGAGTTTCCCTTTTCTCTGTTCAGCTACGAGTAATACTTTCATCTGTTCCACTCCTATTTCAATACCGCGGTTTTTTCGCCGAGGATTGATATCAGTTTATCAGCCAAATCGTTTACGTCCCCTTCAAGCACGAGGCCGCCACCCTTCTTTTCGGGGTAGTACATTTTTTCGGCGGTAACGAGCTCTTTATCCTTCAGCAATGTGCCGGCCTCAGAAGTTAACAACTCCTTCTTTTTTGCTTTCATGATGTTTGGAAGGGTGGGGTACCTGGGGGTATTCAATCCAAGCTGGCATGTGAGGAGTACTGGAGGTTTAACCTTCACCCCTGCCTTTAGACCACCTTCAAGCTCCCGCTTAACGGAAACCACCCCCCCTTCAAATGCAAATTCCATGATAGTGGTTACCGATGGGATACCGAGCATCTCAGCCAAAAGGGGGCCGACCTGCGCAGAACCCCTGTCCTGCGACTGCATGCCGGTAAAGATCATCTCAAACCCCTTATCCTTTGCAAATTCATGGAGGATGGAAGCTACCTGGAACGAATCCTTTTTAAAGTAATCATCGTCCTTGATATGCACGCCGCGGTCACACCCCATCGCAAGAGCTTTCTTGATCGCTTCCTTTACCCTTTCAGGGCCGATTGAAACTACAGTTAGGTCCGTATCGCCCCCGAGCTTTTCCTTGAGCAGAACCGCTTGTTCCACGGCAAATTCGTCATACTCATTCATTCGGTAGGCGAGATCGGTTTCATCGAACCAAGTGCCGCCTCCGTTTATCTTGAATTTTGATTCCATGTCTGGAACCTGTTTAATGCAAACGAGTACCTTCATCTGCTTCCTCCAACGTTAACAATTTATATTTCCACTATACAGGAACTGGTCTCTACCTATAGTCTATCAAATAGTTGGCAAAAATTTGACTTAGAGCCTTTCAGCGATAATTTCAGACAGATCCTTTGTCCAAAGGGTTGCTTCCAGCCCTTCAGCCTTGACTCCATCCTCGAACATGGTCATGCAAAAAGGGCAATTTGATACCAGGACATGAGTATTTGTGGCACTTGCCATCCTTATTCGCTCAGCGTTTATGCGTGTCCCCAGCTTCTCTTCCGCCATGACACGCCCTCCGCCACCGCCGCAACAGAAACTGTTGTCACGGGTTTTATCCATCTCGACTATCGTTCCTCCAATCGCTTTCAAAGCCTGTCGGGGCTCATCGTAAATATCGTTGTACCTCCCCATATAACAGGAATCGTGATAAGTGACATCAAACGGGTCTGATTTCAGTTTGATTCTCCCTTCTTTTATGAGGCGGGACAAGAAGGTAGCTTGATGTTCGACTTCAATATCAAGACCCAAATCCCTGTAATCCCTGTTAAGGGTATTGAAGCAGTGGGGGCAGGTAGTGACGATCCTTTTGGTTCCTGAATTTTTTATCTTTTCGATGTTTTCGACAGCCATCATCTGATAAATATATTCATTGCCGATCTTCCGCATAGGTTCGCCGCAGCATTTTTCATCCTTACCAAGGATACCGACCTTTATGCCGGCTGAACGGCATATCTTTATAAAACTTTTGGCGATCATCCTGTTCCTTTTGTCAAAGGAGGCGTAACAACCAGCAAAATAAAGTATATCCATTTCGGTATTACCATCCGCCAATGTCAACCCTTCCAAACCTTCGGCCCAATCCCCGCGCGAGGCAAACGCAAGACCGAAAGGATTTCCATTCACCTCGGTATTCTCCACCGCCGTTTTCACCTCCGGCCCCGGAAATTCACCATCCATCAGAACCAGGTTTCTCCGCATTCCTATTATCTTGTTTACATGCTCAATGCTGGCGGGACATACCTCCTGGCAAGCGCGGCAAGTGGTGCATGACCAGAGAGCATCCTTGGATAATGCGTTGGCAAGGGGATTTTCTGGAGAATTAAACGCGGTTTCCCGTATCCCGGTGATCACCTTCATTGGCGAGAGTGGTTTTTGGGTATTAAACGCTGGACATACATCCTGGCACCTTTTGCACTCCGTGCAGGCATCGGCGTCGAAAATATCCTTCCAGAAAAAGTCCTTCACAGTCCCTACGCCGAAGCTTTCAACGTTTTCATCCTCAAGGTCCAATGTATCAATACTCCCCTTGGGTCGTCTGTCGGTAAAGATATAGTTCGTCGAGGTAGTGAACATATGCTTCAACTTCGTGAAAGGGATAAATACTATAAAACCTATTGCCACGAAGAAATGAAACCACCAAAGATACCGGTGTGCTGATGACAGGGAGGCGGCGTCCATACCTGTGAATGGAAGAGAAACCGCCAGGCCTACAGGTGAGAAAAATGCCAGCGGCATGTTAGTTTGATATTCCGTTGCGGCTATCCTGATCCCTTCCAGGACAAATCCCGTAATGAGAATAGTAAAGAGAAGGAGATGTATTGCATAATCGCCCAAGCGTGTCTCAAGACCTTCCGGCCTGATTATAAATCTCCGTACGAAAAGTCCCCCAAGCATCACAATCGCTATCAATCCTGCCACATCAAGTGTGAGGGAGAATATCTTATAGAAGCTCCCATGAAGGAACCGAATATCAAAAAATGGTTCGGTAATGTCCGCCTGAATAAAGGTTAATGTAGTTCCCAGCAAAAGTAGCATAAACCCCCAAAAGAACAGGGCATGCATTCCTCCTGAAGACCATACCTTCAATACCTTGGCCTGCAGGAGCGCATCGCTTATAAAGCCGGCGATCCGGCTGATCATCTTATCGGTGCGGACAAGCTCTTTTCCTTTTTTATATACCTTGAGCCTGAGAAGAAATCCGATTATGAGTATCAGGATGGCAATCCCGGCAATGGAATACATCGGAAGAAGGACGCTTTTCCCTACGTTCCAGTAAATTTCCCTTGTATCTGTCATCCGTGCCCCCTCTGTCCGATAATTATAATCTGCTGGTTTTGAATTACACCGGTATTATTTCAGTCTGTCGAAACCTGATAACAAGATTCAGTTTAGCAATAGGAGTTCAAAGTCAAAAGGAAAACTTATCTTCAAATCATCATGCCAAAGACAGGTTCTGGTATCATATCATCATTGTTGTGGAGGGCGGGGATGAACAGTACTGTTACGATACCTTTTTGGCTGTTGATACTCCTTTGTGTGCTTGCGGCATGGGCCGCTATTGGAAGCCTGTTAATACCTAGTGTACGCTGGTTCCTCCGCAGGCGCGTAAGCAGGGTTATCGACGAATTGAATACCAGGTTACAGCTCCGAATCCAGCCGTTCAAGACCACCAAGCGTCAGGTACTTATTGACAGGCTCCTTTATGACCCTGAAGTATTAAAAGCTGTCGAGTTGCATTCCACGGAACATAAACTCAGCCGTGATGAGGCTATGGCGGAAGCGGAAAACTACGCCAGGGAAATTGTTCCTTCCTTCAATGCATACGCTTATTTCCGCGCTGGATATGCAATCGCGAGATGGTGCGCGAGGCTTCTCTACAGGGTAAGGCTTGGATATTCGGACGAAACCGGCCTTTCAAAGGTGGATAAGAACGCGGGCGTAGTATTTGTGATGAATCACAGGAGCAACATGGATTACATCCTGGTAGCCTACCTGGCGGCAACCCGGGCGGCTTTAAGTTACGCGGTAGGGGAGTGGGCGCGCATTTGGCCTTTACAGACCTTGATACGCACTTTGGGAGCGTACTTCATCCGGCGGAATTCCGGTAATCATCTTTACAGGCGTGTTCTTGCCCGGTATGTACAGATGGCGACCGAGGGGGGGGTGGTACAGGCGGTGTATCCTGAAGGGGGCTTAAGCAGGGATGGAAAGATCCGGCCTATTAAATTGGGTCTGCTCTCATACATGGTGCTAGGATTCGATCCAGACAGGGAGAGAGATATTGTTTTTGTACCTGTAGGGATCAATTATGACAGGGTTATTGAAGACAGGAGTCTTCTGTTGAAACTTGAACCGGCGCCAGTAAAGAGGAGTTTCTTTTTCGCAATCAAAACCACTCTCGGATTTATTCTTCACAATTTCAGCCTGATGCTTCGCCGCCGCTGGTACCGTTTCGGCTACGCAGGGGTAAACTTCGGCACTCCTATCTCCATGAAGAGCTACATGAAAAAGCATAGGATTGATTTCCGCAAGATGAACGATGACTCCAGACATGAGGCTGTGGAACGGCTGGGGAAGGAGCTTATGTCCGAGGTTGGAAAGGTTATACCTGTTCTCCCGGTCTCGCTGGTTGCAACTGTTCTGCTTGAGGATGGCGTAACGGAGATGGAGGAGGGGAAGGAGTTCAGCGAACTTGAGTTGAAAGTGGCAGTTCAAAGGCTGGTGGAAAAACTTGAAAACCTCGGGGGACATGTATACATACCTAGAGCTGATCAGGAGTACGCTATCACTGTCGGACTGCGCATGCTTACCCTTCGCCGGCTAGTTATAAAGGAAGAGGGGATGTACAGAGCCAACATAAAAGAGGTCCCGCTTCTCCGGTTTTACGCCAATTCCATCGAACATCTTCTTTCGAAGTAATAAACTCCGAAATAACAGTATAATGAAGTAGTGGAGGGTTTCAGCCCGATACCATATATCATGTTTAAATGACACTGGAGGGTAAAATGAGCGAACTGAAGACTATAGGGAAAATGTTCCGTTCCGTTGTCGAGAAATACCCGGAAAAGCCAGCGCTTTGCAGAAAAGAATCGGGTGCTTGGAAACCGATAACCTATCGCGAACTGCATAATACCGTTTTAACGTTTTCAAAATCGCTGCATCTGCTTGGCCTGCGGCACGGAGACAGATTGGCAATCATGCTTGGAAACTCTCCAGAATGGGTGATAGCGGATCTTGCCACCATCTCAATCGGGGCGGCGGATGTCCCTCTATACGGAACCATTTCAGATGAACAGGCAAAACATATACTGAATGATTCCGGGGCGAAAATCATTCTTATCAGAGGAGACGACCAGGTTGCCAAGCTTCGGAATATAATCGGAAGTCTCCCTGAAGTTCAGGTTGTTATCACTGTCGACGAAGGGGTCGGCGCTTTTGGATCAGTCAGAACCATAAGCTTCGCCTCTGCTCTGAAACTGGGGAAGGAAGCCGATGCGAGCGCAGAATCCAAAGTGAAGGAAGCTGTTGAGAAAACCTCGCCGAACGATCTTGCCTCAATAATTTACACGTCCGGCACCACAGGGATGCCTAAAGGGGTAATGCTTTCACACGGCAACATAACATCCAATCTGGAAGCGATATACAAGGCGGTAGACATTCTGAATTCGGATGTTCACCTTTCATTTTTACCTCTCTCCCATGTTTTTGAGCGGACTTGCGGCTATTACTGCCTGATAGGTGTTGGCGCGACCATCAACTACGCCGAAAGCATGGAGACGATAGCGGACAACATAAAAGAGATTCATCCGACAGTGGTAATTAGCGTTCCCAGGCTTTTTGAAAAAATGCTCGCGAAAATAAAGGATAAGGTCGCAAACGGCCCGGCTGTCCGTCAGAAACTTTTCTACTGGGCTCTTGGCGTTGGCGTAAGGATGACCGATCCCGATAGAAAAGAATCGGATTCACTCTGGCTCCAGTTGCAGTTCAAGCTGGCAAGCAAACTCGTTTTTTCCAAACTCCAGGAGGCGTTTGGCGGCAAGATAAGGTATTTCATTTCCGGTGGCGCCGCCTTGAACAAGGACGTCGCGAATTTTTTCCGTTCAATTGGGATCAAGGTGGTGGAAGGGTACGGTCTTACCGAGACCTCTCCAGTTATCGCTGTAAATCCACCTGACGGAATCAGGCTGGGGACAGTCGGGAAAGTCTTGTCCAACCTGGAAATGAAAATGGAGGAGGATGGCGAGCTTTGCGTACGAGGTCCCAGCATATCAAAAGGCTATTTCAACAATTTCGAGGCGACCAAGGAGGCTTTCGACAGTGACGGCTGGTTCCATACTGGCGATATCATCGAATTAAGCGATGACGGTTATGTAACGATCGTCGACCGCAAGAAGGATATCATAGTCATGTCGAACGGCAAGAATGTCGCTCCTCTTACACTGGAATCGAAACTCGTTGGGGACGACTATATAGCGCAGATAACGGTAGTCGGCAATAACAGGAAATTCATGGCCGCGCTTATCGTCCCGAATTTCGATAAGCTGAAAAGGTTTGCCAACGACCAGGGGATAGCGAATGATGATAATTCAAAACTGATCTTGAGCCCAAAGGTTGTCGCCTTATACCAGCAGAGGATCGACGAACATATGAAGGACTTCGCGCGGTTTGAGCAGGTCAAAAAGTTTACTCTTCTGGCCCATGAGTTTACGGAAAAGGGGGGAGAGCTTACTCCTTCACTGAAAGTAAAAAGAAAGGTGATAGATAAAAAGTACGCAGAGATCATCGATAAAATGTATGCGGAGTAGTGGAGACCGGTTCCCGGCGGAATAGGTGGGGGGCGCTGTTTTTTCCGTCCTGACGGGGTGTTAGCCGCTGTTAATGCTTAGGATTTATCAATTAACTCTGAAAAGGATGAATGAAATGTCATCCGGGTGAAATCCTTCGTCGCTGTTCTCCATATTCATTTTTGCCTGCTCCGAAAGATTTTCCCGCACCGATTCCAAATCGCCTTTTCGGATAATTTCGATTATCCTTTCGAGAGTTAAATTATCGGTTACTCCGTCGGTTGTAAGTAAAACAGTATCTCGCGCGTCAAGCGTAATAAACGATCCAATTTCTATTCTCATGTCATCCGAGCCGACAATGTTCGAGACAATATGTTTTTCATCATGGTTTTCCAGTTCGCTACCCGCGATTATTCCCGACTCAAGCGCGTAGCCGACCGGGGAGTGGGCTATTGACTGATATTTCAGCTTCCCTCTTTGACCTACGATAATTACGCTTGAATCACCAACGTGATACGGTCGAATCTGCTGCCCCTGTATTTCCACCGCTACTACGGTTGAACCGGCTCCTACCTGAAGTTCTTTGATCCTTTCATTGGATTTTTCAATGGCTTCAAGTATTGCTCCCCGCAAATCCTCTTCTCCTTTATGCCCTGCAAGGATCTCGTTGAACGTTTCAGCGATTATGCGGGCGGCCTTTTCACCGGATGGCCGGCCTCCCATCCCGTCGGCAACAACTAGAACTCCAGTGCCGTCTCCAAGGCAGAGCATGGCGATACTGTCTTCATTAGGATTGGAGTATCCTGGGGCTCTTTCTGAAAATGCGGATAGACGCCCGCTACAGAATTCCTGATCGTCCAGATTATATTTCTCTGCTTCGACTATTATCATTTCCGCGGTAGTGCCTTTAGCTATATCAAACTGTCGAAATTCAAATTTTCCAGGTACACTCTTAATTGTCCCGCAGTTTTGTATTTTTTCCTAATTATTGAGCGCTTCAAACCGCAAACTACCTGTTTAATTTCCTTTGGAAGTTTTGAATAGATTTTTACGCCGCCGATCGATTCATGATAAACCTGCAAAAGATCACACACATCGTCGAGAATATTTTCGGAGGTGGCGTCTTTCCAGTGGAAAAAATCGATCAGCTTCACTCCGAAACTCAAGCCGTACCGTGTGATTATTATATTATCGGTATGGATGTCGCCGTGAAACTCCTTGAGGCTGTGAATACATTCCACCCCCTTGGCCAGAGCAAGAAGGAGGTGGAGCGCCTGATATGGATCAAGCCGTTTTTTCGGCTGACTCGTGTAAAATTCGGAGAGCATGACGCCGTCTACATATTCGGAGATCAGGATTGGAATCTGCTGACGCTTGAATGTAATCGTCTCCTGCGTGTTGTACTGGATAAGTATCTCGCAATTCCTTAGTTTGTGGAGCTTCTTGGCGTGATAGCGCAGAGTGCTGTTTCTCAGGTTGCGGTGGGGAAAGAAAAACTTCCCAGCACGCTCGATCCCGGTCTCTATTTCAAGCAGTTTATATACTTCCCCCTCCCATCCCGAACCTATGCGATGCACGACCTTGTATTTCTTGGCAAGCACTCGGCCAGGTTTGAATTCAAAGGAACTAATCTTTTCTACTTTCACCACCCGCAATATACCAGATGTCCCATAATCTCTTTATAAAAACATGCAAAACGGCACTATGAAATGGAGTGCCTCCAGGCTTAAATATCGAGGTCGGGAGTGAAACCGCGGCGCATGCTGTTTTCGGATATCGACCTCGGTTCGACGAAATTCAAGAGGTACCCAGGCCCCCCCGCTTTTGTGCCAAGACCGCTCATCCCGAAGCCTCCGAACGGCTGGCGATGCACCAGCGCCCCAGTGATCCCGCGATTTATGTACAGGTTCCCCACGCGGAACCTGCTTCTTGCCAGTTCCGTATTTACCGGGCTCCTCGTGAAAACTCCACCGGTAAGCATGAACTCGGTTGAGAGCGCGACGTCAATCGCGGTTTCGAAGTCATCTACCACCATCATGGCAACGACAGGGCCGAACAGCTCCTTCTGCATTAGGGGGTGGTTTTCAGTTTTAACCCTGAAGAGGGCAGGGGGTATGTAATAGCCTCCCTTGGGGAGGAGTTTGCTTTCGCCTATGTATAGCGGTTCGGCCCCTTCGCCCGGATCGCTGATCACTTCATTAAGACGGACATAGGCCGATTCGTCAACTACAGGACCGAGTTTGCACCCCGGATCCGATGGCGGCAATATCCGCAAACTCCTGCATGCTTCTATCAGGCGATTGAAAAGCGCATTGTATGTATCTTCACCGACAACTATTGCACGGGAGCAGGCAGAACATTTCTGTCCGGCATACCCGAACGCACTCTTGATGATTCCAGATACCGCTTCGTCAAGATCTGCGTCATCATCGACGATGATAGCGTTCTTCCCCCCCATTTCGCATACGACCCTTTTTATGGTCGGCTGACCTTCGGAGACCTTCGACGCCTTTTCCAGTATCGACAGCCCCACCTCCTTGCTACCGGTAAAGGCTATCTGCGCAATGAGCGGATGAGTGACGAGGCTGTCGCCAACCGTTTCACCCCCACCCGGAATGAACTGCACCACCTCGGAAGGGAAGCCTATATCTATCATTCTTGTGTATAGCGCGTAAGCTGTTGCGCATGATTTGCCCGACGGTTTCATGATCACGCTATTCCCAGCAACAAGCGGTGCAACGGTCATCCCGCAGAGTATCGCAACCGGAAAGTTCCAAGGGGCAACAACCAGCGTTGGGCCGCGCCCTTCGTAGATGAGTTCGTTTATCTCGCCGGCCATGTTCCCCTGTTTTCTTGGAGCCAGTTCCTTTCTCGCCATCATCGCGTAGTAACGGCAAAAATCTATCGCTTCGGCGACGTCCGCATCCGCCTCGCGCCACGGCTTCCCAACCTCGTATACCTCAAGCGCCGATATCTCCGCTCGATCTTCATCCAGCCTGTCGGCGAGCTTCTCAAGGAGTGTTGCGCGCTCTTCAATATCGGAATCTCGCCATGGCGCCCATGAAGCCATCGCCGTGTTCGCCGCCTTCTCAACCTCCTCGATGTTTGGAATCACAACTTCTGTAACGGCAGTTTCATAATCTGCGGGTGAAAAATGGAAAAATGATTCTCCGTCGAGTCTGTTCTTTCCGTTAACCACTACCGGAACTTTTATAGGGAGATGCTGGAGGGTCTCCTTCATCCACGACGCAAACTCTTCTCGTTTGTCCCTGATTGTAAAATCAGTGAGAGAGGCGTTTGTGAATTCGGGAGACATTTTTTCGGTTTTCCCGGTAGAGGAGGAGGGGATGGGTCTTGCCAGGAGTTTTTCCCGATCCATTTTCTCGTGATAACTCATGCGAAGGAACCCGGCATTTGAGGTGTTTTCGAGTATGCGCCGTACAAGATACCCGATCCCCGGCAACATCTCCCCTATGGGGGCGTATAGCCGAATCCTTTTCCCCATTTTCCGCAAAGCCTTCTGCTCCGGTTCGGCCATACCATAGATCATCTGAACTTCATAGGCATCTTCCGGCAGGTTCTTACTTTTGGCATATGCCATGGCGTGAAGGAGCGTGCGGTGGTTGTGGCTTGCGAATGCCGTGGAGATAAGATCGGGAAATTCCAATAATTTTTCGGTCAGGCGTTCATAGTTTGCGTCCGTTGCGCCCTTTTCAGTAAATACAGGAACCTTATATCCTAGTTGTCTGGCATGGACTACTTCGTAATCCCAATAAGCGCCTTTAACAAGCCTTACCGTGAGCGGCGTACCTCTTACACGAGCAAGGGTGAAAAGCCTCTCAACATCAGCTTCGGCGGCCTTCAGGTATGCCTGCACCACAATACCGATGTGAGGCCACCCCTTCATATCGGGATGAGCAAGTATCTCCTCGAGAAGAGTATAGGTAATGTCATGATACTCCCACTGCTCGAGGTCAATGTTTACAAATACGTTTTTCTCCCTCGCTTTTAGAAAAATGGGGAGAGCCATCTCCTTTAACCTGGAAACGCTGCCGGCAAGGTCGGCGCTTTCAAGCTGGGAATCAAGCGCCGAAATTTTCAGCGATATGTTCGCGACAGGTATCGAACCGGACGAATTGCGTGATAACAAGCTGTTCTCCGACCATTTTCCCACACTGGCGGAGAGCTTTTCAATCAATTCAAGATAGCGGGCCTTATAAATTTCAGCCTCAACCTGGCTTACCGTGGCTTCTCCAAGGAGATCTGCCGTACACGCAAGACCATCCTTGTAAAGTTTACCCATTACCTTCAGGGCGCTCTCTGGATCTTTTCCGATAATAAATCTTTCGGCAAATTCGAGGATCCCTTTTTTTATGGCAATCGAGCCGATACCGGAAGTGAGAGGGGAGGAGGCCGCCTTCATGGCAAAATCAAGAATCCCTGAAAACTCGCGCCCTTTCTTCAGGAAATATTCGTCGATATGCTTCGAGATTTTATCAGAACTGTTCAGCGCCGGAAGGACATCAATGAACCTCAGGAGGTCTACCTTGAAATCGGGCTCGTTCATCGCCCAGTCGAAGAGTCTCCCTTGCCAGAATGATTTATCGAAGAGACCCGGCACGCCCCCCTCCAACCGGTCATAGAACTCGGTTCCAATGTTTTGGATTTCAGCTTCCAGGTCAGAAATATTCTCCAAGATTCTTTCTCCCATAGCTACCACCAGCTCTATTATAGGACTCAGGTCTATTATATTCGGTTTTTCAAGTTTATGGGTTGAACATGGGACTCGATGACTTTCCCTGCGCAAAGAATGCAAAGAATTATATAATCTATTTTGACGGGCACGGTTTACAACTTGCCCCCTGTTCTTGCGTCTGTTTAGAAACGTCCCATATAAAAGCGAGATATTAGAAATGTTTTCAATTCGAAGGATCTACGATGCGGTCCTCCCAGTTAACCAGGAGGCGATACGGCAGGCCGAGGAAATAATACTGAACCGGTTTGCCGCTCTCGAAGTATCGGACGTAGATGGATTGTCCAAAAAGCTTATGAACCCGTTCAAGCAGAAATTTAGAACGATCCTCTATGTAGCGGAGAGGCCTCAGAAGGCGCAGGTAATCGGCGCGGCAATACTGATGCACGATCCCGATCTCAATTTCTGCTACCTCGATTTTCTTGCTACCGCAAAAGGTGTTTCAAGCCGCGGGGTAGGGGGCGCCCTTTACGAATATGTGAGGGATGAGGCTCGCGATTTCCAGGCGAAAGGACTTTTCTACGAATGTCTTCCCGATTCCGAGCAAGAGTGCCCGAAACCAGAAGGGATTTACAAGGAAAATGTATCACGGCTCCGCTTTTACGAAAGATATGGAGCGCTCCCGATTGCCAACACCCAATACCAGCTACCGCTTAAACCGGGCGATACATGCATGCCTTTCCTGGTATATGACGGGTTGATGCCTGGAAAGGTTCTTAGGAAGGATTACGCAAAGGCGGCGGTTAAGGCAATTCTAGAAAGAAAATACGGCAAGGTCTGCCCTGCTGGATATATCGAAACAGTAGTTAACTCATTCAAGGACGATCCGGTCAAACTGCGTGAACCCCGTTACAATAAAAAGTCCGCAAGCGAAGACAGCTCCAGGAAGATAGGCCAGACCATAAGAGAGCCGATAATGCTTGTAGTGAACGACAAGCACGATATCCATCATATCAAGGAGCGCGGCTACGTCGAATCTCCGGTGAGGATATCGAATATACTAGATGAAATATCGAAAACAGGGCTGTTCAAAAGGGTGCCGCCGAAAGATTTTCCCGAAAAGCATATTAAATATGTTCATGAAGCCGGGTTTGTGGAATACATCAAAAAGGTATGCGCATCCCTGCCGGAAAAAAAATCGGTATACCCGTATGTATTCCCGATTCGAAACGCAACCCGACCGCCGAAGGAACTTTCCGTTAGGGCAGGGTACTACTGCATAGATACCTTCACCCCTATCAACCGTAACGCGTATACTGCGGCCAAAAGAGGGGTCAACTGCACGCTTACGGCGGCAGACTATCTATTGCGGGGAGAAGTTTTGTCATACGCCCTGGTGAGACCCCCCGGACATCACGCGGAAAGAAAATTGTTCGGAGGTTTCTGCTACTTCAATAACGCGGCAATAGCGGCGAGGTACCTGAGCAGGTACGGGAAGATCGCCATCCTCGATATCGATTACCATCATGGAAATGGCCAACAGCAGATATTTTTCGACCAAAACGACGTCCTGACCGTCTCTATTCACGGTCACCCCAATCACGCCTACCCATATTTCTCCGGGTTTGCATCGGAAAAAGGGGAGGGGCCGGGCAAAGGATTCAATCTCAACTTCGCATTGGGAGAGAATATCAACGCGGAGGAGTACCGCCGTACACTGAAAGACGCTTTGAACAGAATTCAAAAGTTCCAGCCGATGTTCCTGATAGTCTGCCTCGGTTTCGATACAGCCAAGGGGGATCCAACCGGCTCATGGAATCTCACCAGCCGCGATTTTTATTTAAACGGCAGAGTAATCGGTAAATTGGGGATCAGAACTCTGATAGTGCAGGAAGGGGGGTACAAAACAAAAACCATCGGTATCAATGCAAGGAACTTTTTCACGGGACTGCATGAAGGTTATAAGGAAGTCTAGCAAGCAGACGATTGAATCTTAACCGTAATGCCGCGGTAAACGGAATTTGATACAATCACATTATCAATCCGTTCGGAAGAGGGGATTTATTGTTTTCAAAATTGCTATTGCATAAAGTGAACAGCAGGGAGATTGGGAAAAGAAGTTGGTGGCCTTCAGCAGTGACAGCAATCAAAACTCCTCATGGTGGGGTGAATATCGCATTCCGCTAAATCAGCTGAAGCAGATATCCATCGGATCGCTTTCGGTATACCTTCAGCGGTATGAAAACGAATGGCAGGCTGTTCACAGCCTTATGAACATGGAGGAGGAGAAAAACAGCATTCAATGCGAATTCGCCGATGCCGATACGCTCCCCCTTGGAGCGGAAATTGAGCGAAAGGCATTTGCGCGGACGACCGAAACGGTTCGGATCAGACCGATGATCCCTCCCAGACCGATTGTCAGCAGTCCGGTCTCCCCGTTCAAGGTACCGCCAAAACAGTCGATCACCATATTCATAAGTCTCCCGGTTTGGGTACGTTTCGAAGTAGGGCATCCCCCCGTCACATTGATAGAGACGTGGACGCAAAAACTTTCCGATACCTGGTTTGGACCATCATCGCAGCAGGGTGAGCTCTGCTATGCAAACAAAACATCCTGCTGTCTGAGGCTTGATGATATCGATTTCAAAACCAATCGCGCCATAACGCCCGTAACCATTCATAACCAGTCGCAGGAAACAATACACCTTAAAAAGATCAGTATGCCGGTAACCAATCTCTCCATTTTCACAAACGAGAAGAAGCAGTTATGGACATCCCCGGTAAAGGTCGAGATGCTTAAGAGCGATGAAACTGTAAACGTAAAGATAGAAGAGAAATTCCCGTCATTCGCCGGGAAATCGATAATTCTTGAAAAACCCAGGAAAGATCTGCAGGAAGGGGCGATGACGCGGGCCATTTCCGCGATCTTCAGCTAGAATATGGAGAGCATCAATTCGGTACTGGAAACTGTATATGCCTACTTGAATGTTGTGGACATCGTTTCCGCGATCCGGGCTTTCCTCCTTCTGTCCGCCGGATACCTCCTCGGTAAATTCGCAAGCCGCTCGCTTGATGTTACCCTGTCTAAATATTTCGGTGAACACCAGGTAAAACTTGTCAGACGAGCCGTCTATTACACCATATTCCTCCTCTTCTTTATCTCGGCGCTAAGAGAGATCGGCTTCAGCCTGCAGGTACTGCTCGGAGCGGCCGGTATCTTTTCAGTAGCCATCGGTTTTGCATCACAGACCTCTGTTTCGAACCTTATAAGCGGTCTTTTCCTGATAGCGGAACGACCGTTCATAATCGGTGATTTGATAAAGGTCGGTAATCAAATCGGCAAAGTGCATTCAATCGACCTCCTTTCCGTAAAATTGATTACTTTTGATAACCGCTATATCAGGATCCCAAACGAGACCCTTATCAAATCCGAAGTAGTCACGCTTACAAAATACCCTATACGGCGTATTGACATGAAGCTGGGTGTTGCCTACAAGGAAAATCTTGAAAAGGTGCGCGATATCTTGAAAGGTATCGCAAATGAAAATCCGCTTTGCCTTGATAATCCAGAGCCGATATTCATCATTGAAGGCTTCGGTTCATCATCGCTTGAACTTCAGTTCTCATTTTGGGTAAAAAATGAGAATTTCCTAGACCTCCGAAACAGCATGTATATCGAAATAAAGAAGGTATTCGACAGGGAAGGGATAGAGATTCCGTTCCCGCATATCTCACTTTATTCCGGCTCTGCTACGGAACCTTTCCCGCTGGAAATGCGCACCGGTGATCCCGGTAGCAAACTTCCGTCAGGAGAGAAAAAGGAGCAGTAGACTGGAGGGTATCTTGAGACATTTATTCAATCCACAAATCCAAACCTGATCCCATACTTAACATAATATATCTTATCTGCTGTAGGTTTTAGCGTGTCCCCTTGACGTTTATTACCGGCTTCAGGTGATGAAGTACCTTCACCATATCCTTCTGCTCCTCCATAACCTTAAATATGTCTTTGTAAGCATAAGGGTTCTCGTCAAGCGTATCGCGGCTAACCTTGGCGGTTATACCTTCCATCAATCTTTGAAACTCCTCAACGGACGTCTGGGTCTTTGCCTTATTTCGGGATACGGAACGACCAGCTCCGTGAGACGAAGAATTGATGCTTTCTTTATTCCCAAGCCCTTCCACCACAAAGCTCCCGTCCCGCATATTACCCGGAATAACGCCAGCCATCCCCTTCTCGGCATGTGTAGCCCCTTTCCGGTGTATCCACTCTCCGTTTTTCTCCTCGGCATGGTTATGATTCCGGTTAATAAATTCCATTTCAGCAGGCTCCCGTTTGAGCCTGTAGGCAATCTCCTTTATAGTTCGCCGTATGATCTCCCGCCTGTTATCGAGGGCAAACTGTAGCGCCTTGTTCATATCGTGTATGAACGATTCCCCTTCGCGCGATTTGGCTTCAAAGCCGTAGTGGCCTTCCTTCGGTTTTGGAAGTTTTTTACCTTCGTATGGCTGCCCTGCGGCCATTCTCATGTAAAAAGAGGCTATTTGATGCCCGATATTTCGCGACCCGGAGTGGACCACAACCCAGAGGTTTTTCTCTTCGTCATACGACAGCTCGATGAAGTGATTACCCCCTCCCAGACTCCCCATCTGAAAACAGGCCTTTTCGTTTATATTTTCATTCAAAGAGCGGTATCTGCTCTCCAAATCGAACTTTTTTACAGTTTTCGAACGATTTTCATCCCCCATCCCAGTCGGTATAGATCTATAAATTCCGCTGAATATCTCCTTCCGGTGTGGGAGTATCTCGTCCACATTTGCATTCAATTTTACCGCCGCCATCCCGCACCCTTGATCAAAACCGACCCATGAAGGAACAACGACACCATCCGTAACCACCACACCCCCTATCGGGAGGCTGTAGCCGAGATGCGCGTCCGGCATTAATGCGCCCCGCTTGGCAAAACTCTGCTCCATCGCGGAGTAGAACTGATCCAGCACATCCTTTTCAACGTCGCTGGCAAAAATAGCGGTTTTCTTCCTCATACCGATATGGTAAATCCAGATGAGAAAAATGTCTTTAAATATTAATCAGATAACAGGTCAAACAGCAGAAAGTCCCGCAAGATACTCTTTTGCGAATTTACTGTATTCACCGCTGGAGATAGCGTTGCGGATCTTTTTCATCAGATCCTGGTAGTAGGTGATGTTATGTATGGTATTGAGTCTCAGACCGAGGATCTCGTTGGAGGCAAAGAGGTGTCGGAGGTATGCGCGTGAGTAGTTTTTGCAGGTGGTACATCCGCATTCCGCGTCCAGAGGAGAGGGATCCTCAGTATGTATGGCATTCGAGATATTTATCTTCCCAGAAGAGGTGAAGAGCGTACCGTTTCTCGCGTTCCTTGTCGGCATCACGCAATCGAACATATCAACGCCAAGAGCAACAGCCTCTACGATATCTTCAGGTGTGCCGACCCCCATGAGGTAGCGGGGTTTGTCTGACGGGAGGACATTCGCGGTAACTTCTGTCATTTCGAGCATAAGGGAGCGCGATTCACCCACGCTTAGCCCCCCTATTGCGTACCCGTCAAATCCGATATTCACGATCTGCCTTGCAGATTCGACCCTGAGTCCGGCATCAGTTCCCCCCTGGGTGATTCCAAACAGCGCCTGATGGGGATTTGTTTTCGCTTTCTTGCACCTTTCTTCCCATCTGGTAGTTCTGTCCATCGCATCTTTAATCTTCATTTTGTCAGATGGATACGGTGGAGGTTCGTCAAAGCACATTATGATGTCGGAGCCAAGCGCCTGCTGTATCTCCACCGCGAGTTCCGGGGTGATCATATGCCTGCTTCCATCCAGATGGCTCTGAAAGGCAACCCCCTCTTCGCTTACCTTGGTTAGGCCTTTGAGACTGAAAACCTGAAATCCACCGCTGTCGGTAAGGATCGGGCCGTTCCAATTCATGAATTTGTGAAGTCCACCGAGCTTTGCTATGAGCTCATGCCCAGGTCTCAGGTAAAGATGATATGTATTTCCAAGAAGTATCTGCGAGCCGGATTCGCGGATCTCTTCGGGAGAGACGGTTTTTACGGTAGCCTGCGTCCCTACAGGCATGAATGCCGGGGTTTCAATGTCGCCGTGAGGGGTACTGATGAGCCCGCGTCTTGCGCGACCGTCTGTAGATTTCAGCTGGAAGGAAAACACTGTTTACTCGGGGGCCTGTCAGATAATGCTAAGCAGGAATTTGAAATCGCTTTCATCGACCATTATCCCGACGCCGCCAAAATATGTTTTGTAATATTCGTTAAGGAGGTCGTCAGCTCCGAAGTAGGCGTAAATATATTTCTGAAGGTAGTACTTGCCTGTCAGTTTTAGTTGCGGATTTTTTGAGTTGATGTCATATCCGCTGAAACTGAATATATCGGCGCTAAGCCTTAAGGAATCGCTCCAGGCATAATAATCAAGACCCAAGCCGCCGGTAGACTCTATCAAACCGGCCTTCATGTTCAGGTTGCCGTACCTTTTGTTCACCAGGAGTGTGAAGAGGAGCGAATTCATCGCGTTTCGTATCTGGAGGTCGTCCCTTCTGGTATCCTCACTCACCTCAAAAAGATAGTATTTATCCTCCTTTGGCCTGATGCTGAGAGAGAAATACGATTTGGTTTTCTGAAGGCTTTCCTGGTATTCAGCTCTTGTGCCGATAGCCAACTGCATTTTTTCGGCGCTTCCCATGAAGCTCTGAGCTCCAATCAGAGTTTCGTTTATGTTTTCGTAAACTTCCTCTTCATAAACCAGTCTGCCGAACGTCCCCTCGCCTTTTTCTATCTTTGCGGCTATCTTTTCTACGCTGAACATTATGCTGTCCAGCTTTGAAGTGCTGGCTTTCAGGTTCCCAAGCGTATCCTTGAATGTCTCCCTGTTTTCTACCATCAGTTCGTTAAGGTTTCCCGAAAAATCCTTCACGTTGGAAAGTCCCATCCTTAGGCTTTTACGATTTTCAGCCAGCATAAGTTTTAGCAACTCCGATGCTTCGCGCGCGTTGTCCACTATCTGCCCAAACGGACTTTTCTCAGCGCCTACCCCCTCTTCCTCACCGAAGAGCGTGCCCATCCCTTGAGTAAATTTCTTGATATCGTCAAGCGCGGATGAAAGTTTGCTCATGATCTCGTCCAGATTCGCCGCATCAAGGGAGTTTTCCAGTACGCCGTCGTTTGGGACAAACTCATCAGACGCTCCTGGACGAATGTTTATGAACTTTTCGCCGAGCAGTCCGGCGCTTTGAATGGTCGCGACTGAATCCACAGGTATCTTTGTATCGGCGTCAAGGAATACGGTAACTTTAACCTTCCGTTTATCGAGAAACAGCCTTCCGACCGTTCCGATCTTCACGCCGGCCATGCTTACCGGGGTTTTTTCGGATATGCCGGATATGGCATTGAAGTAGATGTGGAAACGGTACTCCCCCTCGGCACTAAAGCCTGTGAGGCTCCCCATTTTAAAAGACATGAACATGAGGGCGGCGATCCCCGCAAGGATAAAAAGCCCCACTTTGAAATTTAAACTGTAACTGCTCACTTCTCTACACCGAGTTCCTTATGTCCTTGCCCTGGACCGCTTCCGTCTGCCGGATGATCCGCCCTATCTCCACAAATTCCTTAACTACCGGATCCGTCTGGTGGAACATAATATCGTCGGGCGTTCCTACCGCGATAATTTCCCCCTTGTAGAGCATCGCTATCTTATCCGCTATCCTGTTCGCGCTAACCATATCGTGGGTAATTGTAACAGAGGTAACATGCAAAGCGCGCGTCGTCTTTATAATCAGGTCGTTAATTACGTCCGCCATGACCGGGTCAAGGCCTGTGGTAGGCTCATCGAAAAGGATGATCTCCGGCGTCATTACGATTGCGCGCGCGAGCCCTACCCTCTTTTTCATTCCTCCTGACAGCTCGTCCGGTCTCAGGTTTTCGATATCCTTCATGCCGACCATCTCGAGGCACTCTTTCACCCTTTTCAAAATTTGAGAGTCGGTCATTTTCGTGTGTTCTTTGAGGGGAAAGCCGACATTTTCACCTACTGTCAAAGAATCGAATAGCGCGCCACCCTGGAAAAGCATTCCAAATTTTTTACGGAGTTCATTAAGGTCATTCTCATTCAACTCGTCGACGACCTGCCCCGCGACCGTAACGTGACCGGCGTCAGGCTTTAAGAGTCCTATCATATGCTTTATCAATACCGACTTTCCGGTTCCCGAACCTCCGATGATCACCATACTCTCACCCTTTGGGCAGTGGAGCGTGGCCCCCTGAAGAACCTTTTTGGAGCCGAAAGCCTTGTATACATCCTTGACGTAGATCAAAATTTGCCTCCACCGGTCTCAGCGAAGAGCATCGCCGTAAGGATATAGTTTGCCAGAAATATAAGAAGGAACGAGACCACTACGGAACGGGTCGTCGCCTTTCCAACACCTTCTGCTCCCCCTTCGGTATAGAAACCGAAATAGCAACCCACTATTGAAATGATGAATCCGAATGCCGATGCTTTTATCAGGCCGGATGAGATATCGTTGAACCTCAGGTAATCGAATGTCCGCTCCATGTATGTGACCGGATTAGCGTCAAGCGTAAATACAGCGACGATGTATCCGCCAAATATCCCTATCACATCCGACAAACACGCAAGGATGGGGAGCATCAGAGTGGCCGCGATAACCCGGGGAACAACCAGGTATTTAATGGGATTCGTTGCTAGCGTATACAGCGCATCTATCTGTTCCGTAACCCTCATTGTGCCGAGCGAGGCGGTCATGGCGGAACCGGCCCTTCCAGCTACGATAAGCCCTGTAAGAACAGGGCCAAGCTCTCTCGTCATTGATAGCGCTACAACCGTGCCAACCATGCTTTCAGCGCCGAACCTTTTAAATCCCGTGAAAGTTTGAAGTGAAATGACCATCCCGCTGAATATGGCGGTGAAAAGAACGACTGGGAACGAAAGAACCCCTACTTCCATCATCTGCTCTACGGCGGCCTGGAACCTGTATGGCCTTTTAAACATCCAGCGGAAAGTGTCCTTTATAAAAAGCGAAAATGTCCCAAGCCATTCGATAAAATCGACGAAGATCACGCCGAGATTTTCCGTCCATTTTACAAGCGTACCTATGACAAAACCGTTTTCCCGACCGCCTGACTTCCCCTTGTTTTCCAACTGCAAATCGATATACCCTTTTTTTTATATGCCGTCCTGGTCGGCTGTAAATAGAGCCCCTTTTTCTCTTCACATATTAATCCTTTATATTATAACCAATCGCCGTGGGAAAAAATTGTTCTCTGTTTAAAACTGAAATTCAGTCTGAAAACCGAAGATATTCCTTTGACTGCCAGCAATTACCATGCTAGATATTCCTGATGAGAATACTTCTTACAAATGACGACGGTATCAACGCTCCCGGGATACGAGCACTTCACAACGAATTAAAAAATATCGGAGAGGTCGTTGTCGTTGCCCCGGATAAAGAGCAGAGCGCCGTAGGGCATGCCATAACGATAGCGGATCCTTTGCGCGTTCGAGAGGTATTTCAGAATGGTGATTCACTAGGCTTTGCTGTGGACGGCACCCCGGCTGACTGCGTAAAGATCGCGGTCAAGGCAATTATGAAAGAAAAGCCCGATATAGTTGTTTCCGGCATAAACCAGGGGGGGAATTTTGCCACGAACATAATCTATTCCGGCACCGTCTCCGCCGCAACTGAAGGGACTATCCTGGGTATCCCATCCATAGCGTTTTCAATGGACAGTTTTCTCAACAGGGATTTTTCAAAAGCTGTGAAACACGCTGTTGAAATTACAAAACAAGTCGTTGGAAAACCGATGCCTGAAGGGACCCTCCTTAATGTCAACATACCTGCGCCAGAAGTTGAGGTAAAAGGTATAAAGGTCTGCAGGCAGTCAAGCTTTACTTTCCGGGTCACATTCGACAAAAGGCATGACCCGAGAGGACTCGATTATTACTGGCAAGGTGGGGATATGAATCTGGATGATCCCGACCCTGAAACAGATATACGCGCCTTAAAGGATGGATATATCACGATCACTCCGATAAAATATGATCTGACCAATTATGATTTTCTCGAAAGCGTAAGATCGTGGGGATTATCAGGGTAGCATCCGTTTAATTTACTTTCTCAAGCTCCTGCATTGTCATTTTGAAATCGGCTCCACCGTCGGCTGTAAATTGTCCCAGTGTTCCATCCCCTCTGATAACCCTGTGGCATGGGATCAGCAAAGGCAACGGATTCTTCGCCATAGCTGTTCCAACTGCTCTTGCCGCTCCTGCATGCCCTGCTCTCCGCGCAAGTTCGCCGTAGGTCAATACCTCCCCTCTTTTCACTCTTAAGAGGGCGGAGTACACTTCTCTTCTGAAAATTGGAAAACGGGCCATTGGGAGCTTGAAATCCTTCATCTCAACAATTTCCCCGCGGAAATATGCTTGAACGATTCCTTCCAGTTCCGGATATCGTTTTCTTGGGATTTTGCCAATGAATTTTTCCGCTTTCTCCTTTTTTGTAGGGAGGCAAAAGCGTAAAACAACCCCTTTATCGTCGACAACTGCCGAACAGTAGCCGAATTCGGTTTTAAAAACGGTTCCGAATTCCGCTATTTCATCAATACGTTGGCGTGACATCCGTTCATCAACTCGACAAAATTGGGAAAAGTGATCTTGATCGCCTCGGCAGTGGAGACTTCGGTCTCACCCTCAGCGACAAATCCGGCGATGGCAAGAGCCATGACGACCCTATGATCGAAATGACCGTTCACCTTCGCCCCTTTTAGTCTTGAACCAGTAATAACCAGCCCATCAGGTTTTTCTTCAATATCCGCACCCATCTTCTTCAATTCGGAGGCCATCACGGAGATCCTGTCAGTCTCCTTTATCCTCGCCTGAGAAACGTTAACAAGCTCGGTTCTGCCGTCAGCCATACACGCGGCGACAGCCATTGCAGGAAGAGCGTCCGGCGTACTGTTCAGGTCGAGGACAGCCCCTTTCAGTTTTTTCCCTCTGATTGTTATCACATCGCCGCATTCAATATCGGCTCCCATACTTCGGAGATAATCTATTACCTTCTTGTCCCCTTGAGTATCATTGAGATCCAATCCTTCAAGAACTACTTCTGCCCCATCGATAGCGGAAAGGATCAGGAAAAACGTGGCGGAGGAGAAATCCGCGGGAACTGAAGTTTTAAAGCCTTTAATACGCTGGTTCGGCATAACTTTGAATTCGTCGTATCCACTCCGCCTGAAGTCGAGGCCGAGCTTCTCCATCCAGTTCGCGGTCATGTCTACATACGGTTTTTCATTCAGCATCCTCACTTTTATCGATGTTTCCCTGCTGCAAAAACCTGAATGAATAAGGAGTGAAGAGAGATATTGCGAAGTTTCGCCATTTACTTCGGTTGCCCCCCCCTGAATTGGCCCTTGTATGGTTACAGGGAGTTTTCCATTATCGGATTTCAAAACGGTCGCCCCAAGATTGGATAGTGCGTCCAGCATAGGTTGCATCGGCCTTTTACTGGTTGAGGCATCGCCGGTTATCGTGACCGGTGTGGAGGAGAGAGAGGCCATGGAGAGAACGAAAAGCGCTGTTGTGCCGCTGTTGCCGACATCGATGATCTTTTCCCGCGGAACTATTGCTCCTCCCGTTCCCCTTACAAGAAGGGCATCCCCTCTCTCAGTGATATCTGCCCCCAGCGCACGACACGCCGCAATAGCCGAGTTCACATCCTCCGCCTGAAGTCTTCCATGGATCTCAGATTCCCCCTCTGCAAGAGACGCGAAAAAGACCGCACGGATGGAATGGGATTTGGACGGGGGTATTTTAACTTTTCCTCTTGGAACTGAGGTATTTGAACTAATGATCATCGATGCGCATTATAACTCAACTTAATTGTTTCGCCATACAAATCAGAGCTGGTAGAAAGTATAAATATTTGATTTAACTTATCCGATTTGTTATCATCAAATATGTGTACTAGCAAATGGGTTCGCTGAATTTATGGAGGTTAGGTAAGTGTTAAAAAGCAATAAAAGCCTTTTATTAGTTTTTGTAGCAATATTCGCATTTTCTTTAGCATCGTGCGCGACAGGTGGAAAACCTACAACAGAGGTAGAGCCGACAGCCGAACAGCTTGAAAAAGAGCAGATGGAGGAAGTAAGCCGGCTCGAGCAGGAAGAGCTTGAAGCGTTGAAGAGGGATGAGTCATTACAGGACGAAATGCGCACAATGGAATTCACACCCGGCGAGCTTGCGACTGTATATTTCGATTTCGACAGATACAACCTGAAACCGGGAGCAAAAGCCGCGTTAAAGAACAACGCCGAATGGATAAAGGCCAATCCCAACCAGAGAGTGCAAATAGAAGGTCATTGCGACGAGAGAGGGACTGAGGAATACAACCTTGCTCTTGGCGAAAAAAGGGCTACAACCACCAAAGCATACCTAGTATCCCTTGGTGTAAATGAAAGCGATATCTATACGATCAGCTATGGTGAAGAGAAACCCGTGGATATGGACCATACGGAAGCCGCATGGGCAAAAAACCGCAGAGCTGAATTCAAAGTAACTGAGTAGTAAGCTTAACGGTATTATCCGGGGGTTCTTTGTAATATCCGAACCCCCACTCCGTTTTCCATATACCATTATGAAACTCAATTCCTGCGTTTTTATAGCTTTTTCCACAGTTTTCCTGCTCCTTCTCTCTTCCTGCGCCACCGAAAAAGGGATGCAAACCGTCGGGCAAGATGTAAAAGGACTCAAGGATAAAATGGACAAGGAACTTGATAGCTTGAGGAAAGATCAGGAGAAAACAAAAACCACCTTATCTACGGTTGTGATCAATCAGGCAAATACCAAGGACGAGATTGAAAACCTCGCTCTCACGATTGAAACTCTGATGGCAAAAGCCGAGGAGAGCTCCTTCTTTTCAAAAAAAGTTCTTGAAGAAATGAAGAGCATCAACAGCCAGTTGAAAAGTCTTAATGAGCAAACTATGGAATCGGACATGAAATCGGCCCAAAGGGACGGGGCCAACAGGGAAGAGATAGAGCTTTCCTTTACCGAGATACGAGCTAGCCTCGCTGAGATCAATGCTGTGATAGATAAACTGGAAAAGGACAAAAAAGAGAGCGAAAAAAGAAAGAAGAAAGAGGTCGCCGTAAAACCGAAAGCAAAGCCGCCGGAAAAGAAAACGACCCCGGTCCCCCAAAAAATTTCGCCGGAACAACTCTATCAAAACGGATATAAAAACTTCATGAATGGGGAATATCAGCAGTCACTGCTTGAATTTCAGGAGTATATAAAACGTTTCCCAAAAGAGGAACTCGTCGATAACTGCCAATACTGGCTTGCCGAATCTCTTTTAAAACTTGGAAATGAAAAAGAAGCTGTTGAAGCGTTCCTCAAGGTGGAAAAAAGCTACCCCGATTCCCCAAAAGTGCCGGATGCCCTCTTCAGGGCGGCGGAAATAATGGAAAAAACAGGCGGATTGAAAAAAGCTGAACCAACTCTGGTAAAAATACGGGATAATTACCCGAACTCGATTGAGGCGGGCCAGGCGGTAAAAAAGCTTGAGAGCCTGGCAAAAAGCGAAAGTAAAAAATAAGTGATTAATGTGACGAAGTGCAAGAATTGAAAAGGTAGGAGAAAAGAATGCTTGAGAAGCTAAGGGAAAACGCATCTGGCTGGATGCTGCAAAGCATATTATGGCTTTTGGTACTGGCTTTTGTAGGAACCATATTCCTTGTGTGGGGTTATGGAGATGAAAGGGGCCAGCGCCCTGTCGCGAAAGTAAAGGGGCAGGCAATTACCATTGCCGAATTCCAGCAGAGATACGACAGAACCCTGAAGCAGATAACCCAGTCAAACAGTGAAATTTCGCAGGAAATGCTGAAAAGTCTCCGGCTAGAGAGAAAAGTTATTGATGAGTTGGTACTCGAAAAATTACAGATCGAAGCGGCAAAAGAAGCGGGATTCGACGTATCCGACGATGAAATATCGATAATGATAACTACAAATCCTGGTTTCCAGAGCAATGGAACTTTCAACCGGGATCTATATTTCGCGGTCATGAAAAGCAACCGCCTTTCACCTTCGCAATATGAGAACCTATTACGAAACGAACTCCTTAAAGGGAAATTGATAAAACTGATCTCCGATGCTGTAGAGATCACGGAAAAGGAGATCCTCGACGGCTATTCATGGGATTACGACCAGGTTAATGTCAGGTACTCCTCATTCGGCCATTCCCGTTTTGAATCGAACGTACAGGTGAACGATAAGGATATCGAAGAGTATTACAACAAGAACAGGGTCAAGTTCATGACACAGGAAAAGCGCCTGATAGAGTATTTATTCATCGATCCAGCCAAGGCGGTCGAATCAATGAGCATCTCCGACGCGGAAATAAATGAGTTTTACGGAAATTACAAAGATAATTACAAACAGAAAGAACAGTTTCATGCCAGGCATTTAATCGTAATGGTACCTGAAAATCCGTCGAGGGAACTCGAAGCGGAACTACGCGCAAAAGCCGAAGGCTACCTTGCCGAGATACGCGCGGGAGCCGACTTCGCTAAAATGGCTGAAAAATATTCCGAAGGGCCATCTTCCATCAAGGGTGGTGATCTTGGAAACTTTGGCCCTGGAGATATGGATCCAGTGTTCGAGGATGCCGTCAGGAAATTAAAGCCTGGCGAGATATCCGACATTGTAAAGACCAGCTTCGGTTTTCACGTTATCAAACTGGAAAGTCACAAACCGGAAAGCTACACCGAACTTAAACTGGTCAAGGACGATATAATCGAAAAAATTCGACGTTCCAAAGGGAGCGGAATGGCAAAGGCAAGAATCAACAAAGCGCTGAAGGCAGCTGGTGAAAAAGACGCCGACTGGAAAAAGGTAGCCGAGGCAAACGATGTTAAATACAGTTCCATCCGTGTTGAAGTAGGTAAAGAACTGAACCTGGGAGAAGACTGGAACAAACTCGTAAAAAGGGCTTTCAGAATGAATGTCGGTGAACTCTCCTCCGTGATGGAGATGAGCAAAGGGTATTTCGTTATTCGCCTCATTGAGGTAATACCTCCAAAAATGAGAGAACTTGAGGAAGTAAAAAAAGAGATCGAACAAATTATTAGAGTTGAAAGAAGCCACGATCTTGCCAGAAAAACGGCCCAGACTATTAAAGACAGATATAAAGAGGGAACGGAATTTGCCCTTCTCGCAAAAGAACTCAATATTACCGTTAACCAAACGGGCCTCATCACCAGACTTAATCCCGGTGGCGGACCATTGGCAAAGCCGGAGATATTAAGAACCGCTTTTGCCATGAATCCAGGAGATATTGAGATCATATCCGAAGAGGACGGCCAACACCTTCTCGTTCTTCTGGAGAAAAAACCTGCAAGCAAGAATGATTTTTCATCAAAACGGGAAGAGGTAAAGAAAAACCTGATAACTAAAAAACGCTTTGACATTATCTCCGCATGGCGTGAAACGCTCTGGAAAGAAGCTGAAGCCAGTGGCGATATCAAGATTGAACCGCAATACCTTTAAACCCTACGTTTGAACGTCGGTAATATCAGCTATAGCGGACTGATATCATAAATGCCATTTATCAGGTACGGCTAGAAGTGAGATGATAATATACGAGCATGGAACTTAGGATTCTTGGATCCGGATCTTGCGCCCCCTCTTCGGAGAGGAACAGCTCTGGCTATCTGCTCAGTGCGGGGGGGAAAAGATTTCTGCTCGATGCCGGTCCCGGCACCTTCGCCCAGCTCAATCGGTTTAGTATCGACTTAACCACTATCGAGGAAGTGTTCATAACACATCTTCATGTGGACCATGTAAACGACCTCCCCGCCATACTGTTCTCGCTCAGGCATTGTGTTCCGAAAAAATCGCAAAAAATGCCTGTAATTCATGGCCCCGAAGGATTTGAAAATGATATTAACACTCTCCTTTCCGCATACGGCAGTCAGATAATCAGTGAAGACTTCAAGCTTAATGTGGTTGAACATAAAGCTGACGAAGAAGGTCATATCGAAGATTTCAATACAGGATTGATGGTTGTGAAATCACTACCAATGGAACACTCTCCCGTATCAGTGGGATACCGTTTCGACCTCTATCCCGAAAAGCCTGCCTTACTTGAGATAAAGAAATCATCAAACGCCAAGAATATTCAAAGCAATGAAGATATAACTGAAGATGACAGCGATAATAGTGGATTTGTGCCCGACAACTTCAAAGAGGATGTCGCACCTTTAAAATCACTGACCTATTCCGGCGATACCGCTCCATGTAAAAACATAATAAACCTGGCAAACGGCTCGAATTGCCTCCTTATCGAAGCATCTTCTGCCGATACCAACAAATTACAGGGCCATTCCACAATAGCGGAATCTGCCAGTGTAGCGCAAAAGGCAAAAGTGGAAACACTTGTTCTTACACATATCTCTCCTGAAAATGACCGGATGAACATTGAAAAAAAAGCATCGGAAATTTTCAATGGGATTGTCATCGTCGCCAAAGACGGTATGCGAATAACGATATAAAATCTATTCGGAAGCGTGTTACCTGTTCTTGGGCGTTTTTTCTTCCCTGTCTGAGTCATAATCGTATTTCATATCGGGAACCTTGTCGGAAATGTCAGGCTCTTCAGGCGGGGGTTTGGGATCCGTTTTAAGGCCGCATGATGAAATAGCCGCTATTAAAAATGAAAATATCAGTATTCTGAAACGCATCATTAACCCAGGTGACCCTTTAACCTTTTTATCTGCCGCAATATCTCTTTTTTTGCTGTTGTGCCGATCCCTTTTTTTCTGTCGGGTGACAGCCTCGGGTTTATAAAACTGAAGATGTCCTTGCCGAAAAATTTTGAATATTTTTTCAAATCGGCTAAAGAAAGTTCCATGAACGAAATGCCTCTGCTTTCGCAATAACCGACAATCTCGCCAACGACATGGTGCGCATCCCGGAAAGGTACACCTTTCATTACAAGGTAGTCGGCCATATCCACGGCAGTCATGAATCCCTTGTCGATGCGCGATTCCAAAACATTTTTGTTGAACTTTATCATGCCGACCATTTCAATCACCAGCGGCAAGCCGGATAGAACCTGCTCACTGCTGTCGAAAAGAGCCGGCTTATCCTCCTGCAAATCCCTGTTATAAGCCAAGGGGAGTCCTTTGAGCGTCATCAAAAGGTTAAGGAGGTTTCCGGTCACCCTGCCGGCCTTTCCTCTTAACAGTTCAGGGAGGTCGGGATTCTTTTTCTGAGGCATTATGCTTGAGCCGGTGCATATCTCATCTGGCAAAGAGACAGTATTGAACTCGGAGCTCGAAAATATCACCAACTCCTCCGAAAGCCTAGATATGTGCATGAAAAGGACTGATGAGGCGTAGCAAAAATCAAGAGCGAAATCCCGGTCGGAAACGGCATCGATCGAATTATTGGAAATTTTCGTAAATCCAAGCAGGCGAGCCTGGAACTTCCTGTCCAACCCGAAATTATTTCCTGCCAGGGCACCGGAGCCGAGCGGCATTGAATCGGTCCTTGCCACCCCCTCCATAAATCTCTCCTGATCCCTTGAAAACATCTCTACATAGGCCAGAAACCAATGAGCCACCCGCACTGGCTGAGCCATTTGCAGATGTGTATAAGCAGGCATTATGTAGTCAATATGCTTTTCAGCCTGAAGTACAAGCCGTTTCTGCAATCGCTTGAGCAGGGAGATTATCTCCCTACCCTTTTCCATTGTATAGAGCCTGAGGTCGGTAGATACCTGATCATTCCTGCTCCTCCCTGTGTGCACCTTCCCGGCAAGCCCACCTACTTTCTCCCTCAGCCTTCTTTCGATGTTCATATGAACATCTTCATCTTCAATCCTGAATTTGAACTTTCCAGTGAGAACCTCGTTTTCGATCTCCCTCAATCCCTTTTCAATTTTAGCGAGCTCCGTTTTTGAAATAATCCCTGCCTTTTGAAGGGCCATTGATTGAACGATGTTCTGCCGAATATCCAGGAGAGCAAGCTTTTTATCAAAATCAATTGATGCGGAAAATTCCAGAAATTCACCCTTCTGAATATTTTTAAACCTTCCGCCCCATGCACGGTTTTTCACGTTATACTTCCCCAAATGTTGAAAAAATTTAATGTAGTTTACCACACAATCCTTTTGTGTCTGCTCCTGCTATTCTACCCCTTTTCAGCAAAAGCAGAAGCCGAACCTATTCAGATGAAAAACCATGCCCCTATCTGGTTTGGCCTGCTCTTCCCTACTCCAGACAGGACAGAACCTTTGGAAAATAAAAAACATGAAACAAGCCTTCAATTCGAATATTCAAGCATATTTTTTTTAAAAAACCGGGCAGAGTGGTATCTCCTTTTCGACATGGAATTAACACAGCTTACGATCTCTCATAGAATAGGTTTGCCAAACCAGTTGGAAACTGGCATCGAAGCTTCCGCGATACATATGGGGGGGGGATTTCTGGATAATACCATTATTAATTTCCATAATACTACCGGTTTCCCGAATTATATCGGTCAGGAAGAGTCCCCCAGAGACAGGTTCCTCTATGGAATATGGCACTACGACGAGGAGTGGAATCACGCAGTACCGTATACTTTCACTCTTGGCGAGACAAATATCTGGCTGAAAAAGGGGATTTGGCAATCCGATGACAAAACAGTGTCCGCAAAACTTGTCGTTCAGGCGCCGACCGCCCCTGCGGATATCGGTATTGGCAATGGCTCATGGGAGTGGTCGGCACTGCTTTTATACAAATTGACCCTTTACTCCTGCGAGACGGATATAAGTGGAGGATATGTAGATACGGGGTATTACACGCGTGGAGAGATATTCCACCCGCATGATTACCTTTTCCTTAGGGGGAGCATGGAAAAGCCTGTTAACGGCAGATACAGCCTTATACTTCAGGGGACCGTTTCCAGTACGCCGTTTTATGTGCCTGTATGGGGTGAAGTTACATTTGGGGGGCGTTACAGGGTCCCGGATGGCTCTGCAGTTACTGTCGGCCTCCTGGAAGATTTAAGCAAAACAGCGCCGGACTTCACCTTTCACCTCTCATACACATTCTGATACCCCCGCCATTTCCAGCATTAAACAGCCTAAAACCGGTGCGTAAGGGGGCTGCAACAGCTCTTCTCATTTTATGGTAAAATCCAAGCTAAATCTGTTTGACACTGAACATTTATACTGTTAGCATTCCTCTTTAATTTTGGGAAGCAACCTGTTCCCGTATCGAGGTAAGGATGGGTAAACGAAGCGGACAATACGTAGAGTTTACGCTCTTGGCAATGGTCGGAACACAACTTGTTGTTTCCATATTTATCGGGTTTGGTATTGGTTATTGGCTTGATACAAAGCTTGGGACAAAGCCGTTGCTCATGCTTTTGTTCGGGATACTTGGGGTAGCGGCAGGGTTTTTAAACATCTATAGAACTGTTAAAAAAAGTGTTGATGATGAATGAAATGGATTTTGCAGGACGCATAGGGCTTAGGAGCATTATTTTTGCCCTTTCGCTCGCCGCTGTAGCGTACGCCGTTCACTCGGTTAACGCCTCTATTGCGGTTGTCACCGGAGGTCTTGTCGCTTTTGTAAACTTCCGTCTCTCTTCAAAGACCTTGAAAAAGATACTGGATCCGGAAATGAATCCAGCTATCGTCAAGGGTATCTCGCTTGTTACTTTTCTGGTTCGCTATTTAATGCTTTCAATCGTCCTCTACTTCGCGATAATATCCGGCATCAATCCTCTCTTCTTTCTTGTCGGGCTTTCTTCGATCGTAGGCGGCGCGTTTCTTTCATACAGCGATTTAAAGAGGGAGACCGTATGAGCGAACCTTTTATGTTTTTGAGAATCCCGGGTCTGGAAAACTACCCGCATGTTACCTATACATGGGTTGTGATGGCATTGCTTCTCGTCGGTACCTTTTTTGCCAGGCAGAGCATAGGCCTTATTCCCACAGGTATTCAAAACCTTTTTGAGACCGCTCTTGTAACTCTTGCGGAGTTCATGGATCAGACTATCGGTCATGGCGGCAGGAAATTCATGCCCCTTATCGGGACCCTGGCCTTCTTTATCATCTGCGGAAACCTGATGGGATTAATACCCGGTTTCAGTTCCCCGACAGCCAATGTAAATACCAACTTCGCCCTTGCGCTCACCGTTGCCATCTTCTATCACGCAGTAGGAATGCGGAAGCACGGGCTAGCCTACTTCAAGCAATTCCTCGGGCCGGTTTGGTGGCTTATCCCGCTAATGCTTCCGATCGAGATAATCAGCCACCTTGCAAGACCGATCACTTTAGGGGTCAGGCTTTTCGGAAACGTAAGGGGCGAGGACCTCGTTATACTTGTTCTCCTTTTCCTTGTTCCCCTGTTCCTTCCGATCCCAATGATGGCTTTTGCCGTTTTTACAAGCGTATTGCAGACTCTGGTTTTCATTCTGCTCAGCATGGTCTACCTGCAGGGCGCTCTTAGCGACGAACATTAATTAATAACAGCTAAACTAATTTAGTATTTTGTATTTGGAGGGATATCTTGGAAATGAACATAAGTAGATTTTTAACATTGATTGCTGTTGCAGTTGTAGCCGTTGCTCCAGCCTCTTTCGCTTCCGAAGGCGGCGCCGCAAGCGGTTCGATGAGCTATATGGCTCTTGGCTGTGTTGTCGGTCTCGGTCTCGCCGCTCTTGGCGGTGGTATCGGCATGGGTCAGGCCATTTCCGGAACTCTTGGCGCTATGGCAAGAAACCCCGGATTTTATTCAAAGCTTTTCCCGAACTTCCTTATCGGTATGGCTCTTATCGAGTCGCTCGTTATCTACACGCTCGTAGTTGTACTCATTCTCCTTTACGCAAATCCTTTATAGAATCGATGTTTGCAGTGGATAGGGCAATGCCCTGTCCACTGCACTATACTGGCACCGGAGGTTCAAACTGATAAAGGTAATTGTTTTTATAAAACAGGTACCAGACACCAGTTCAAAAGCTGGTGTAAATCCCGACGGCACTATCGACAGGGCCAGGGCAAAAAGGATGCTTAATCCATTCGACCGATACGCCCTTCAAAAAGCGCTGGAACTTAAAGAGCGCAACGGCGCTGAAATTACAGCCGTCACAATGGGCCCTCCCCCCGCTATTGAAGTCCTCGTTGACGCGTTTGAATACGGCGCGGATTACGGAATCCTTCTTACAGACAAACGTCTTGCCGCGAGCGATACTCTTGCCACCGCGTTCGCTCTGCACAAGGTGGTTCACTATATCGAAAAATACGATATCCTCTTTACCGGTCTTCAGACCACCGATGGCGATACCGCCCAGGTCGGTCCCCAGATAGCCGAAAGGATGGATATTCCCCAGATTACATACTGCGAAGAGCTTTCAGTTGAAAACAACACTGTTAAGGCCCGCCGTGTTATCGAAGGGGGACATCAGGATATTGAATCAAGTTTTCCAATACTAATAACGGTTGCCAACAGCGCAACCCCGCTTGGACAGAAAAAATTCAGCGACGTCGCCAGGGTAAAGGAGATGCTCCGCCACCCTGACGAGAGAAACAGAAGAATTAAATCTGTAAACCTCGACGACATCAAGGCCGACCCTACCCGTATTGGCCTGGTCGGAAGTCCGACCGTTGTCGGAAAAACATGGAAACTGGGTGACATCGGGGGGAGTTGTACCATGTTCCAAGGGGAATCGGTGGAACGTGAAGTAACGGAACTTATGGAACATCTGATTAACGACAATCGCGGCATTGAGGAGCTTATCTAATGGCCGGTACAAAGAACGTCGTTGTCATAGCCGAACAGCTGCAAGGCTCCATGCAGAGGGTCACCTTTGAGCTCCTTGGAGCGGCGAGGAGCCTAGCAAACAAGCTGAATACCGGCGTTACGGCCTACCTTATCGGCAACAAAATATCAGGTCAGGCTGAAACGCTGATACATGGCGGAGCGGATGAAGTTTTTGTTGCCGACGACCCGCAGTTGGAAGAGTATGCCAACCTCCCGTATCGGCGCGCCGTTATTGCCATATTGGAGCATGTTTCCGAGGCACCCCCTATCGTCCTTATGGGGGCAACCACTATCGGACGCGACCTCGCCCCCAGGATTGCCGCCTACCTCGAAACTGGACTGACTGCCGATACGACCGAACTGGATATAGGCGACTATGTGCATAAGGGGAAAGCCGACCCTACCAAAACAGGGGAATACAAAAATATTCTTTACGCTATACGCCCCAGTTTCGGCGAATCGTTGAAAGCAAGGATCCTCGGCCCATGGAAAAACCCGCAGATGGCTACCGCGCGCATCGGGGTTATGGAGAGATTGCCGATGGACAAATCGAGAAGAGGCTCCGTCACGAAGGTGCCTGTGACCTTTCAACCCTCCGATTTCAGGGTAAAGGTGATAGAGACTGTCCGGGATGTATCAGCAACCGTTAATATTACGGAGGCCGATGTGATAGTTTCAGGCGGTTTCGGCCTCGGCGGACCCGAAGGTTTCGAGGTAGTAAAGGATCTCGCCTCCGTTTTCAAGAATTCCGTAGTAGGAGCGAGCAGGAGGGCGGTAGATTCCGGCTGGATCCCGTATGCCCATCAGGTGGGACAAACAGGCAAGACAGTAAGACCTTCACTGTATATTGCGCTCGGTATTTCGGGAGCGATACAGCACAGGGTCGGAATGGTGAACTCCAAGACTATAATCGCTGTAAACAAGGATCCTGACGCTCCGATCTTCAAATTCGCCCATTACGGCATCGTTGGCAACCTGTACGATGTTGTGCCTGTTCTTAAAAAGGCGTTCCAGGAGACATTAACAAAATCGAAAGTTGCATCGGGAAAATAGGATGAGCAGAATCGAATATGATGTTTTATTTGTAGGCGGCGGTCCCGCGTCCCTCTCCGCCGCGCACAGGCTAGTGGACCTCTCCCTGAAAAATGGCGGAAAGATAAAAATCGCGATACTGGAAAAGGGGAAAGACTTCGGCAACCACTCCCTCAGCGGAGCGGTAAGCAATCCACGCTCGATAAAAAAACTCTTCCCCGATTACAAGGAACAGGGATTCCCGGTTGAAGGTGTATGCTCATCCAGTTACCTGACCCTCCTCGGACTGAAGAGATCGTGGAACATCCCATCCCCCTTCTCTCCTCCTGAGATGAACAAAAAGGGTTACCTTATCCTCTCCCTCAGCAATGTAACATCCTGGATGGCCTTAAAACTTGAGGAGAAGGTGAAGGACAATACGGATGTCATTGTGGACCTCTATCGCGGGTTTCCTGCCACAGAGGTTGTATATGAAGGGGAGAAAATCGTAGGCGTACAGGTCGACAACACCGGTAATCCCGAAAAGGACAACTGCTATGCGGGCGTTACCGTGTTCGGGGATAGAGGTTTCCTCTCGAAGGATATCATCAAGAAATTCAATCTTGCCAACTCCAGCCAGACCTGGGCCGTTGGTGTGAAGGAGGTTTGGGACGTCGCGAACGACTATTCAGGCAAGGTGTGGCACACCCTCGGATACCCTCTGCTGGATGGAACGTTTGGAGGGGGCTTTATATATGGTCTTTCTGACAAAAAACTGGCCATAGGATTGGTCGCCGGGCTTGATTCGGAAAATCCCTCCCTACGGCCTCCACAACTGCTTCAGAACCTAAAAAAACACCCTATGATTCAGAAGATGCTAAAAGGTGGGAAAATATCCAGATACGGAGCTTCCGTCATCCCTGAGGCCGGTTACTACGCCCTCCCCTCCAAGTTCGCTCTGGATGGCGCGATGATAATCGGCGATGCGCTTGGGGTGATGGATATAAAAGGCTTCTCTGGCGTCGATAAGGCGATGGAGAGCGGAATGACAGCCGCTGAGGTCTTATATGATGCTGTACAAAAACGTGATTATTCCGGGGCCACACTCGGCAATTTTAAGATAAAATTGATGTCCGAAAGCTGGGTTGGGCCTGAGCTTAACAGATCCCGTTATTACAGATGGACCTTCCATGAGATGAAAGAACTTCTTTCTGACATCCTCCCCTCATTCCTGAAAAGGATGGATTCCGTAGGCCCATACCTGGGAGGGATCCTTACGCTTCTTGGCGACCCGGGAATAGCTGGAAAGGGATTATCCGCGCTTCGTTTAATGAACGGTATGGCCGATAAGGGGGAGATTAAATACGCTGAAGACCATATACAGAATAGAGCCGATTACAAGGCCAAAGGCGAAGTAGAGCCTGGCGGATACAACAAATCCACCGTTTACTCGACCGCAGATATCGTCTTTTACGCGCATACTCATTACCATGAGGGGAACAGGCATATAGATGAATTCAGCGTCGAGGTATGCAGAAAATGTATCGGCAAATTCAGTGCCAGCGGAAATAGCGTACCGTGCGTTGGCGATTGTACCGCAGAAGTGCACGAGATTCTCGATAGCGGTGGCGAAAAATCGCACCATATGAATTTGGAAAACTGTGTCCAATGCCGGACTTGCGAAATCGTCTGCCCTGAACAGAACCTTCGGGTCAACCCTGCCCTGCATGGTAGCGGTCCTGATTTTAATGGATTATAAAATCAGCATTCAAACTATTAATTTCTTTACAAATGTCATTCGAATGTGTTAAAAATTAGCACTTAAATTTTACGGAGAAAAAAAGAAGAGATTATGGCACTAGCAAAAGAAGATAAAACAGCTTTAATAGACAAATTTAAAACGGGTGAAAAAGATACCGGTTCACCGGAAGTACAGGTTGCGATTCTTAGCAATCGTATAAGCTATCTCACCGAGCATTTTAAAACCCATAAAAAGGATCATCACTCCAGGAGAAGGCTATTAGCTCTGGTAAATAATCGAAAAAAGCTTCTTAACTACTTGAAAAAGAAAGAAGAAGGTCGATACCTTAAGCTTATAGAAGAACTTGGAATCAGAAAATAGATTTGCTTTTCACTCCGCCATTCGGCGGATGTTTTTCCCTCTGGTTTTCCAGCGGGAACAATATAAAGTATCAATATTTGCGGAAAACTAGAGGAGAAATTATCACATGAAATCCCGAGTGGAAACCAATATCGGACACTCTGTCTATTCGATAGAGACCGGTGAAATGGCCAGACAGGCCGGCGGAGCAGTACTGGTCCAATTTGGAGAATCAATCGTTTTTGCTTCTGCCACGGCTGAAGAGGCGCCAAAGGAAGGTTTTGACTTCTTCCCTTTAACAGTAGATTACCGGGAGAAATTTTACGCCGCCGGCAGGATTCCTGGCGGTTTTTTCAAGCGTGAAGCGAGGCCGACGGAAAAAGAAACGCTTGTCTGTAGACTTACCGACAGGCCGCTTCGTCCCCTCTTCCCGAAGGGATTCCAGAACGAAACGCAGATCCTTCTTTACGCGCTTTCACATGACGGTGAAAACGATACCGACGTTTTGGCCGTAACTGCGGCCTCCGCGGCGCTATGCATATCAAATATCCCTTTTATCGAGCCTGTAAGCGCTATCAGAGTCGGTTATCTGGACGGGAAATTCATCGTGAACCCAACCCTGAAACAGCGGGATGAATCCAAGCTCGACATGATAGTCGGCGGAACAGCCAGCTCCATAACGATGGTCGAAGGGGAAGTAAAGGAACTGACGGAAGCCGTAATGGTGGAAGCACTTCAGGTTGCCCATACTGAAATTAAAAAACTTTGCGCTATTCAGAAAGAGCTGGCGGACAAAGCCGGCAAGAAGGAAAAACTGACCTTCACCGAGCCTGTAAAAGACACTCATTGGCACGATAAGATCGCAAGCGGGTACTCCGCCCAGATCAAAACTGCCGTATCTACCCCTGAAAAGGATCTGAGAAGCAAAAACCTCTCAGCTCTCAGGACTGAAATCATCGAAGCATTGACAACCGAGGAAGAGCGTGCCGTGCATAAAGGCGCGATCAAGGATGCATTCGGCGATCTGCAAAAGGAGATAGTCCGCAAGATGATCCTTGAGGAGGGTAAAAGGGCCGATGGACGCGGACTTGCCGACGTCCGTCCTATCACCATCCGCACGGGAGTACTGCCACGAACACACGGTTCTGTCCTCTTTACAAGGGGCGAAACGCAGGCTCTGGTTGTCTGTACGCTTGGCTCGGGAAAAGATGAGCAGATGTTCGACAACATCGAGGGGAAAGTTTATAAACGATTTATTTTTCACTACAACTTCCCCCCTTTCTCCGTAGGTGAAGTAAAGTTTGCTGGCGGCCCGGGACGCCGCGAAATCGGTCATGGCGCCCTTGCGGGTCGTGGTGTACAGTTCTGCCTTCCCGATCCTGAAGAGTTCCCTTACACGGTCAGGATAGTTTCTGAAATATTTGAATCAAACGGATCTTCATCCATGGCTTCCGTCTGTGGAGGTTCACTAGCCCTTATGGATGCGGGTGTAAAGATCAAAGCACCGGTTGCAGGCGTTGCCATGGGGCTTGTAGCTGAAGGGAACAAGACCGCCATCCTGACAGATATCCTCGGCCTTGAGGATGCGTTAGGTGATATGGATTTCAAGGTTGCCGGAACCAAAAACGGCATTACAGCTATTCAGATGGATATTAAAGTTGCGGGGATATCTGCCGACTTAATGTCTAGCGCTCTTGATCAGGCTCTAAAGGCAAGGCTACATATCCTCAATGAAATGGAAAAAGCTATGCCGGCGCCAAGGGCTGAAGTATCGCCATTTGCTCCGAAGATGATTACCATGAACATCCCCGCGGATATGATGGGGATGGTTATCGGACCTGGCGGAAAGAATATCCGCGGCATAACAGAAGCAACCGATGCTACCGTCGACCTTGAAGACGGCGGACTTGTAAAAATATTCGCCCTCAATGCCGAAAATGCCAACAAGGCGAAGGAGATGATAGAAGCGATGGTTCGAATACCAGAGGTTGGTGAATACTACCTCGGTAAAGTGGTAAAGATAATGGACTTCGGAGCATTTGTTGAAATAGCCCCCGGAACCCAGGGCCTCGTCCATATCTCCCAGTTCTCCCGCAACAAGATTCGAACCGTGGAAGATGTCATTTCCGAAGGTGAAGAGCTTTGGGTAAAGATAATTGAAATAGACCAAAGGTCGAAGAAGATACGTCTCAGCCATCTTGAAGCTGTTGAAGACGGCAAGCCTGAAATCTCACGCAATTAATAACTGAATAAAGCGCCGGCTAACTACCGGCGTTTTAAATTAATTCCAGGTAGAAATCCCAATACCAGGTAACTCGCGGGGTTTACTAAACTCCGGCCTTTTTCATCGGTTTTTCCAGCGATATCCCGGTCTTAACCAGTCTTACATCCGGCCCAAGTGAGAAATCGGGCAGTACTTTTCTTATTCTGGTGAGAATGCCTAGATGCACAGACTCAAATTTTATAAAGTCCATTGATTCGGATTTTTCGAGAATTTCCACACCGTCCATTTCCATTAAAACCCTTAGCAAAGGTTCGAATACCTTGTTCCCGCTCTCCTCACTAAGGAGCACTTCGTATGTCGCGCTCTTTATTTCGGATTGAATGGACGAGAATGGCGGCAGAAGCTTGTTGACTTGGTAAACCTCAAGCCCTTTTTCGAAATTCATGTTGATAGTTTTCAATATATACTCCGGCGGCATATTTTCTTCCAGTGCCAAGTCGAGCAGTTCATAGTGGCTCTCTACGCCAACCGATAAGGCGGGACCAAAAGAGAGTTTAGGATGTGGATGAAATCCCTCCGAATATGCTACCGGCAGTCCCCCTCTTTTCAAGGCCCTCGTTATGGCCGATTTCAATTCGAGATGCGACAGATATTTTGAGAGCCCCGCTTTTCTGAAATGCAATCTGAAGTGATGTAGTTTTTCATTATCGACCCTTTTATATACAGCGGATGGTAATGGAAAAGTTTCGCTCTTTGCGATTATTTTATGCTCTTTGTTCATTCCGCACCCGAGGCATTTGTTATTACGGCAATCCTCGGAAATTTCCCCTTTCTCGGAGAGCGCCAGTTCCCTTAGCAGGTATTTTTTGTTTACACCCACGTTTATATGATCCCATGGAAGAGTTTCATCCTGTTGCCTTTTCCTGTTGGCGTACTCTTCCGGTTTAATGCCGCATTCCGCGAACGCCTCGAGCCAGAGATCGTACCGGAAATAGTCCGACCATCCATCGAGCCGGCACCCCTTTTCATACGCCTTTTTTATAACGGCACCAAGACGCCTGTCCCCTCTGGAAAATACCCCTTCCAGGAAGGACATTTCCACTTCATGCCCTTTCATCGAAACCTTTTTCATTTTCCTGAAAGCGCCAATCAGTATGGTCTTTTTCCTTAACAGGGTCTCGAAGCTGTCCATGGCCACCCACTGAAAGGCCGTGTGAGGCTTCGGCACAAACTGCGCTACGCCAACGTTTATGCTTTTGAATCGTTTACCATTTTCGCTCAATGAGACGATCTTTTTCACCATCTCAGGTATCGAATATACATCTTCATCCGTTTCAGTCGGCAGACCGATCATGAAATACATTTTCAGCGTTGTCCATCCGCCACTTAACACTTTCCTGGCAGTATCTATGATCTCATCATCCGATATGTTTTTATTTATTACCCACCTCAGCCTTTCGTTGCCGGCTTCAGCGGTGATGGTGAATCCGGTTTTTCTTACCCGGCTTATAGTGTCTATCATATCCCTGGTAAGGCTTCCCGATCGTAGCGAGGGCAGTGATATGGCGACATGCTGTTTCTCCATTTCATCCATCAAAGTTTTAACCAGCGGTTCAATCGAGCTGTAATCACCGCTGGAAAGGGAAGCGAGGGAAATGTTGTCGAATCCGGTGCTTTTCATTCCATATTCGGCGATCCTCAACACTTCGGATGGCGCTCTTTCGCGAACCGGTCTGTATGTAATACCCGCCTGGCAATACCGGCATCCAACGGTGCAACCTCTATCGATCTCAACCGAGAGCCGGTCGAAAACCGGCTGTCCGTACGGGATGACCATTTTGAAAGGGTATGGGCTATTATTCAAATCACTTAGAAAATATTTTATTGGTTTTGGCAGATTCTTCTTCAGATGGGTTACCTCTGCGACCTTTATACCGTCGTACAAAACGGAGAAATGCGACGGGACATAAATCCCCTCTACCTTTGCTACCTCTTCAAGTATCTTATCTTTTGGGACGTTCGCTTTTCTTAGTCTGCCGATGGTTTCACATATCTCAGGCAATAATATTTCTGCCTCGCCTATAAAAAACATATCGAAAAAATCCGATATCGGTTCCGGATTAAAAATGGACGGCCCCCCCCCTATGACTATCGGATCATCATCGCCTCTCTCTGAACCGAGTAAAGGAACCTTTCCAAGCTCCAGCATCGCGAGTATTTCCGAATAGCATAACTCGGTAGGGATGCTGAAACCTATAACATCGAAATCGGATAAAGGATCGTGAGATTCATGGCTCCGAAGAGCGACATTTTCGTTTCGTAATATTTGCTCGAAATCGGGTTCCGGGGCAAAGAAGCGCTCGGCCCAGAGCGTCTTTCTTTCGTTAACGGCAGAATAAAGTATCTTTACCCCCAGGTTTGACATCCCTATTCCATAAAGTTCGGGGAAACAGATAGCCAGACGGCAATCAACAGCCTCCCTCACCTTGATTATTGAATTTACTTCCTCTCCGATATACTGTGACGGATTATGGATTTTATCCAGCCACCTGGCGTATGGGTGATCAATCATGCCTGTATCGCCTCATGTGTACAGATTGCAGAATCCCCAAAATCGCATAATTTGTAATTATTGACGAACCGCCATAGCTGAATAGAGGCATTGGGATACCGACAATCGGGACGATTCCCAGGGTCATGCTCACATTGTAAAAGAAATGAAATGCGATAATCGTTGTACCGCCAACAGCCAGCAATACGCCGCCCCTGTCCTTCGCCTTCAAAATGATATCGATCATTCTTAAAAACATTAACAGGTAAAGTGTTAATAGCAACATAGCGCCAAAAAAGCCGACCTCTTCCGCAAAAACCGAAAAGATGAAGTCCGTATGCTTTTCAGGAAGAAAATTGAGCTTGCTTTGTGTCCCTGCGAATATCCCTTTTCCCCAAAGGCCGCCGCTCCCTATGGCAATTTTTGATTGGATCGTATGATATCCGATACCTAACGGATCCGAAGCGGGATCAAGCATCGCCATGACGCGATTCTTTTGATAAGGTTTCAGGTTGAACCACATTGCAGGTATTGCGATAAGGACGCTGACGATAATTATTGCCAGTGTGTTTCTCCTGATACCGCTGACAAACGCCATAACCGAGAAGATTATCGCCATTATCAAGGCAGTACCAAGATCCGGTTGCTTGAAAATCAGAAATGCGGGAATGGCCATTATAATTCCCGGAATTGCCAATGCTCTGAATCCCATTTCGTTTTTATCTCTTTGATCGTCAAAATATCTCGCAAGAGTGATAACCAGAACCACTTTTATCAGTTCCGAAGGTTGCATATTCATCCCGGCAATTGAAATCCAGCGTTGCGAGCCTGAAATAACCCTTCCGCTTAAAAGTACCGACAGCAAAAGGAGTACGAAAATACCGTATACAAGGTAGGCGGGGCGTTCCAAATTTCTGTAATCGAGCACACAGAGAAATATCATAAGAATCATCCCGTATATGTTCCATTCGATCTGCTTTATGTAAATCCTTTGAAAATATTCGGTAGAACTGGAGAATGTAGCGCTGTAGACGAAGATTATCCCGCAAACTGCGATAATAAGCGCGGTAATAAACAGAACCCAGTCAAAAACGGCATACCATCTTTTGCCAAGTTCCCCTTTTGCGGTATTTCTTTTTTCCATCAGAATTCGTCGCCAGTGCTAATTCTATTTCTGCGAAGCGATTTCAGGTATGTTTCGATGACGGTTTTTGCAATCGGAGCGGCCACAACGCCTCCGCTCCCGCCATGCTCTATGACAACGGAAACGACTATCTCCGGATTTTCGTATGGCGCATATCCCACGAACCATGCATGATCGCGCAACTTTTCGGGAATCTCATCATGTTCCCTCAAATCTTCAGTCCGTTTTTTTACTACTTGCCCGGTTCCGGTCTTTCCTGCAACCTGGACTCCCCATATCTTTGCTGCTTTTCCCGTTCCATAACGTGAGTTCACCACCTTTAACATCGATTCTCTAACAAACTGAATATTCTCAGGCGCAATTCCTATTTCTGTTCTGCCAAGCGAGGCAAGATCATTTCCAGAAACATCCTTCAGGAAAACAAGTTTTGGCTGAACGATATAGCCGCCGTTTGCAATCGAGCTCGTAACTACCGCCATCTGGAGCGGCGTCACAAGCGTATACCCTTGCCCGATTGCGATCGACATCGTCTCTCCCAAAATCCACTGAGAGCCTCTATATTTTTCTTTCCATGCTTTCGTAGGAATAAGACCGCTTCTTTCATCTTCCAAAGCTATGCCTGTAATGCTGTGAAGACCGAATCTCCTGCCCCATTGGGCTATCTTGTTTGCTCCGAGCTTCATCCCGATCTGGTAAAAATATATGTCGCACGATTGCGTGATTGCACCAATGAGATTTACTTCGCCGTGCCCTCCCCTGTTCCAGCATCGGTACCATTTTTTTCCGAGTTTGTAATATCCCGCGCATAGGAGTTTTTGCTCTTTGTCTATAACCCCTTCTTCCAGCGCCGCTGTAGCGACTATTATCTTGTATGTAGATGCCGGGGCATACAATCCCATTATCGCCCTATTGTTCAGGGGATGATATTTATCGGCAAGAAGCTCCTTCCAGTAATTCGGCTCTACACCGTATGCAAATTTGTTCAGATCAAATGCGGGGGAACTGACTATTGCCAATACTTCACCAGTATCCGGCTTCATTGCAACAATAGCGCCACGCTTATCTTCCATTAACCGTTCTGCTTTCAGTTGGGTTTCATAATCAAGAGAAATGTAAAGATCTTTTCCAACACCTGAATCTTCCATGCTGATTACTTTAAGTTCGCGGCCTGTCGCGTCGACCTCCAGCACCTTTTTACCGCGGGCCCCGCGCAGTATTGGTTCAAAACTTTTTTCTATGCCGTATTTTCCAATAATATCCCCCGCTTTATATTCATCCAGAACGGGATCATTCATCTGTTCACGGGAAATTTCACCCAGGTATCCGATAAGATGCGCCGCAAACGATCCATACCGGTAGTTTCTTATAGGGCGTATGGCAATAGATATTCCAGGCAATTCATATCTGTGTTCTTCTAGAATGGCTGCGTCCGCGCGAGATATGTCGTACGAGACGATTACCGGTACAAATGGAGGAACAGAGGAGAGCTTTTCCAATACATCATCAGGCTTTAACCCCACCAGCTTTTCCAGCTTGGCAAGAATGTCTGACATATTGGAAATGTCTTCCTTAATCAGGACAATATTAAAAGAAGGCCTCGACCCGACAAGTTTTTCACCAAACCTGTCATAAATATCGCCCCGCAATCCAGGAAATGTTATCTGGCGCAATCTGTTATTTTCAGCTTGCGCCTTTAGCTGGCGCGCCTGAGCAACCTGGAGGTACCAAAGTCTTACGAAAATGGCAAAGAATCCAATCAGAACAAATCCCATCAACAGAAATATTCTGAAGCGGAGGTTCTTTTTGAAGTTGTCCGATGCATCAAAAACGTAATCCAACGCCATAACTCTAAACCTGTATTTTAATTAAAAAGGTTGTAGAGCCTTTAACGGCCCGTATGTTAGAAGTTTTTCATATACTTCCTTTTTGTATTTCGCCAGCGATTCCTTTGATTCTGCCTCAAAACGGAGAACCAGAACAGGCTGGGTGTTTGAGGCCCTTACCAAAGCCCATCCGTCATCAAACTCCATTCTTACACCATCAATATCGATAACTCTGTATTTGGATTTATAGAATGCAACCAGTTCTCGTACAAGTCCGAACTTCTCATTATCGGGGCAGTCAACGCGGATTTCAGGTGTGCTATATGTCTTTGGAATCTCTTCGAGAAATTTCGAAACAGGTTTCTTGGCTGTATCCACTATTTTAAGGAATTTTGCCGTGGCAAAAATTGCGTCATCATAGCCGAAATAATTTTCGCCAAAGAAAATATGTGCGCTCATCTCCCCCGCAAGCTCGGCATTTTCATCATGCATTCTCTGCTTTATTATCGAATGCCCTGTGGCAGACATGATCGGGTGACCTCCGTGCTTTTTTACGTAAAGAGGAAGGTTCCTTGAGCACTTCACATCGAATATCACCTTCGCGCCATTGACCCGCGAGAGGAGATCCTTTGCGTAGACCATTAATATATGGTCTCCATGTAATTGATTTCCCAACTCATCTACAACGCCTATTCTATCGGCATCACCGTCATACCCTATCCCCAGTTCAGCCTTATGAGAGATGACCGCTTTTTTAAGATCTTCCATATTCTTCTCTACAGTCGGATCCGGGTGATGATTCGGGAATCTCCCATCCGGTTCCGAGAATAGCTCAATGACCTCACACCCCATTTCCTTGAAAAGTTCGGGCGCTAAAATCCCTCCACAGCCGTTCGCAGAATCAATCACAACCTTTATCTTTCTTGCAAACGATATCTTTTCTTTCACCATTTTTTTATATGGGGTGATCACATCTTCGTTATTCCGATTACCTTTTCCAGACTTGAAATCCCCTTTTTCAATTTCATCGGCCAGTTTTTGAATCTCTTCCCCATGTACCGATTTTTTATTGATTAGAAGCTTGAACCCATTGAATTCCGGGGGATTATGACTACCTGTAATCATTATTCCGCCATGAACATCAAGATGGAACTGAGAAAAGTATAGCAAAGGGGTTGGCACCCTCCCTATGTCAATGATGTCACACCCTGTAGAAAGAACGCCTTTAGAAAGGCTCTCGAGCAATTTTTCACCTGATAGCCGGACATCTCTCCCGATGGCAATCCGGCTACCGCCGCCGGAAATTACCCTTGACCCGAATGCCTTACCGATATTTTCAACCACCTCCGGGACAAGATCGGTAGCAACTACACCCCTAATATCGTATTCTCGAAAAATTGACCTGTTCAAAAGTACGCTCTCCTCATGTTAAACAGCTTATGCAGCATTCTCCAATTTATTCCCAAGAAATTCCTTTACGATATCCTTGATTTCATCAAAAGTCTTGCTGTTATTTATAAGCCCCCTTACTTTTTTGGCAGAAGACATTCCTCTCAGATAATGCATCAGATGCCCTTTCATCTGACCAATCCCATAACTGCCATAGAACTCTTCCATCCAAATGCAATGCTGGAGGATCGTACCTAGCTCTTCTTGAGGCCGAATCTCTCTTCCAGCTCTTATCTCTTTGAATATAGATGGCATACCTAGAGCGCCCCTACCTATCATAAGACCATCTGCGCCGGTCATTTCCAGCCAGTTGTGCGCGTCTTTGAGGGACTTGATATCGCCGTTTCCGATGATCTCCACGTCAACCCTCTTTTTAAGCTCTGAAACGAAAGAGAAATCGATAGGCCCGGAGAACATGTCCTCGACACTCCTGGCGTGAACGGTAATCCTTGATGCCCCATTCTGAACAGCTTCCAGCGCTACTTCAAAACCTCTTTTATCCTTCTGGTTTTTTCCGGTCCTTATTTTCACGCTGACAGGGGTTTTTACCGCTTCTACGACCCTTTTTACGATCTCCCCGGCACGGGCCGGGTTTTCCAGAAGTGCTGAGCCAGAACCCCCTTTTCTCACCTTCCTGGCTGGGCACCCCATATTGATATCGATAAACAGCGGCCGTAGTTCTTCTACTCTCCTTGCGGCTTCAGCCATTATCTCTGGATCGCTTCCGAAGATCTGTATGGACGCAGGCCTCTCTTCAGGGTGTATTTCGGCCATTTTCAGGGTTTTCCCGTTGTCGCGGACAAGCGCATTCGAGCTTAAAAGCTCAGTTACTACCTCATCGGCGCCGTTTCTGATGCAAAGACGCCTGAATGGTTGGTCCGAAAAACCGGCCATTGGAGCCAGAATCAGTTTTATATCATTTTTAATGAGCATTAATCAGCCCTTAACCTCTATATTCAAACATGTTAAAGTATTTTTGCAGAATTTATATTAACATGGCGAATCCAAATTGGAGCACCTACAGAAGAGTGAAATTAAGCAGTCGAGAAACTTTATTAAATCATGAAAATATTTGTACTTAATCCGCCATACGCAAATGATTTCTGTCGCTCTGACAGATGGGCATCGAAGATGATATGGGATACAAACAGGCACCCTGATTACCTGCTGACTGCCGTTGCCGTACTTGAAAATGCCGGACATAAGGTAGGCTTTCTCGATGGCGCGGCGCTGAACCTCTCAGAAGATAAAGTAACCCAAATAATCAGGGACTTCTGGCCTGATATCGCAGTTATTCATTCAACAACACCATCCATTTACAACGATATCTACTACGCCAAGATCGCAAAAAAAATGGGTGTGCCTCTTACGGTTATGGTGGGACCGCATGTTACTGCCAATCCGGATGAAACGCTCACCTTTGGGAAGGAAAAAGTTGATATCGTTGTCAGAGGCGAATATGACGAAGTTTTAAACAATATCGCGTCTACTTCCGATCTAAAATTGGTAAATGGTATTTCGTACCAGATAAAGGGTGAAATCTTCCATAACCCCCCTGCCAGGCCGCCCGATGTTACAGCACTTCCATACCCTGCCTGGCACAAGATAAAACCGGAATGGTACAAGGATCCCGATAAATCATATCCATTTCTTACACAGATAACGGGCAGAGGATGCGTTGCAAAATGCACCTTTTGCCGTGATATACATGTGATGTCGCCGGGAGCGGTGCGCCTAAGGGATCCGAAACAGGTTGTGGATGAGGTTGTATTCAATCAGAAACTCTTTCCTCAAGTGAAGGAGATCATGTTCGAAACCGAATCATTTACGGCAAATGCAAATCATGTAGAAGGAATCTGCCGGGAGATATTGAAACGCAATCTGAAGTTCACCTGGAGCTGTAGCACGCGTGTAGACATGGACCTGAGACTGATGGGAATAATGCGTGCTGCCGGTTGCCGAGCCCTTTTTACAGGGTATGAATTCGGCATGCAGTCCGCCCTGGATGCGGTAAAAAAAGGGACAACTCTCGAACAGGCTAGATTATTTACGCAAAAAGCAAAAAAGCTGGGCTTTTCGGTGATAGGCTATTTTATGATAGGCGCTCCAGGGGAAACTGAAGAGAGCGCGTATACCACGATTGAGTTTGCAAAATCTCTTTTAATAGACAGGATATACCTGAACAGTATTGCGGTATACCCCGGTACCGAGATGTATAAATGGGCCAAGGAGGAAGGGCATCTCTTTCCCAAGGAGTGGACCGGCTGGCTTGACGAAAACTTTGAGGCAAAATCTACATTACACTACCCCCAGGTAAGCAAAACAGAAATGGACGCCATACTCGAAAAAGGGCGAAAGGATATTCATCTGAATCCCAAACAGATTTTTAATATCGCAAAAGAGATGAAAAGCATCAGCGATGTAAAAAAGACTCTATCAAACCTGAAGAGCCTGGTTGAAAACCTAGGCGGGGGCAAAACACCCTAGCTACCCCTACAGGCAATTCTTTCGCGCAATTCAGGCTTTTGGCTACGCCAATGATCATCACTCTCTCCGAATCGGCTTAATGATCGCTGTGCTGTTTGATTATTTCGTTTTGGATGTTCGGGGGAACTGTATCGTAATGGTCGAAATGAATCGTGTAGTTTCCTTCGCCGCCTGTTAGCGATTTCAAGTCGGCCTGATAGGTCATTATCTCGGCAAGCGGAACAAGCGCCGATATATGGGCCATATCAACTTCGGATCCTGAGTGAACTATCTTCCCCCTCCTGCTGTTGATATCCCCCATTATATCTCCCATATACTCCTGAGGAGAATCAACGTCTATCATGACAATCGGTTCCAGAAGAACCGGTGAGCACTCCATAAAGCCCTTTTTTAATGCTTCTCGACCAGCTATCTGAAAAGCGATATCCTTGGAATCAACCGGATGCGTTTTCCCATCAACCAGTCGAACCCTGAAATCTACCGCCGGGTACCCTGCGAATATTCCTTCTGCCATTTTTGACTGTATCCCTTTATCAACGGATGTCCTGAATACCTGGTCAATTACGCCACCCACGATTTTATCTATAAACTCATATCCGCTACCCCTGGGCAATGGCTCAAGGTCTATAAACACCCTTGCGAACTGCCCTGCTCCCCCGCTCTGTTTTTTATGTGTATATTCAACCCCCTTAATGCTTTTTGTAATCGTCTCCCTGTATGGAATTTTCGGGATGGATGTTTCCACTTCGACTTTATATTTCCGCTTCAATCGGGACAGCACAAGTTTCAAATGATTGTCTGACATTCCGCTAATTACCAGATCCCCGGTCTCGGCGTCATGGACAGAGTGGAATGTCATGTCTTCACTTTCAAACTCTTTCAAAGCATTCCCGATCTTTTGCTCATCCTTTCGGCTTTTAAGTTTTACCGCTAGCGATACCATAGGAACGGGAAATTTGATCTCTTCGAGCTTCAGATCGGTATTGGCGTCGGTAATTGTGTCTCCGGCGCGCATGTCGGAGACCTTGGAAAGACCTATAATGTCTCCCGCTTCTGCAAAAGGTATATCAAAATGCTCCTTCCCCCTGTTCTTGAAAATGGAACCGATTTTTTCCATATTCCCTGTACGTCTGTTAATGAAGGAGCCGTTCGCGGAGAGCTTGCCTGAAAGCACGCGGATATATGATATTCGGGTCACAAAGTCGTCTGTGACCGTTCGATAGACCAATCCTATGAAACCGTTGCCGTTCAACGTTACCTCTTTTCCGTCCTTGAAGCCCTTTCTTGTTATGAAATCGGGGGGCGGAACTATCGACTCAATAGTCTCCAGCAGCTCTTTTGTCCCTATCTCTTTTTCAGCGGAGGTAAAAAGGACGGGAAACACGCTCCCTGCAACGATCGCCTTTATGAACGCTTCATGCAGTTCATCATCGGAAATCTCAACCCCTTCAAGATATTTACCCATAATCGCTTCATCTGCTTCGACGATAGCCTCGATAATTTCCTTGTTGAATGTTTTTATCTCATCTGATGATCCTGCATCAATTTTCAGAGTGTTAAAGACTTTGCTGAATTTTTCACCAGACCCGTCTGGCCAATACATTGGGATGCACTTTTTCCCAAAGCTTTGGCGAACCTGCTCATATTTTTCCCTGAAATTTGTATTGTGGGCATCAAGTCTATTGATGCTGATAATTCTCGGAATCCCCATTTTGGAGGCCTCACTCCAGACCCTGCGGGTATTGACCAAGACCGCCCTTGCAGTGGCGTCTACGCAAACGAGGGCGCATTCCACGGCTCTGAGGGCAGTATATACCTCGCCAATCGAATCGGGGCTTCCAGGTACGTCGAGCATATTGAAATGCTTGCCATCGTAATCAAATGAAATGGTCGAAAGAAAATGTGATTTACCGTGCTCCTTTTCGTCTGGATCGAAATCGCTTACGGTATTTTTATCCTTGATATGGCCAATCTTCGGGATTGCTCCGGCATGTTCCAGAAAAGCCTCGATAAGTGATGTTTTTCCTGTGTGCTCATGCCCAACAAGAGCAACATTCCGAATATTAGTGACCCCGTCCTGACTCAAGAAACACCCCTCTTCACAAAGTTGGAATCCCGATGCATTCATCTTACCCGAAATCTCACAGAGCCGCCAGATATTCGACCAGTTTTCAATTAGATCTTAAACATCCTCTCCTCATTCCGAACGAATTTGTACATAAGATCCCGGGAGGGATATCAAATGTTGTGAAAAACCGTAAGCCATTATAATATATGGCTGAAGAGTAACCTTGATTTTGAAGAGTGGGAAAAATTCTTTCAGTTCCAGATTGGGAGTGTAAAACTTGGCTTTAAAGATTGATTACGGCAACTTTATCCGTGAAATCACAATTAAGCAACAGTTCGTCTCATACGAGGAACTCACTACCAAACAAGAGCTTGATTCCGAAGGGAAACCGCTCCCCTATCGCCCGACAAAAATAAAGCTCAGGGGGATAGATGTCTACAGATTACTTGGCCCCTATATCAGCATAAGGTTTATAAACCAGGTAAGAGCGGTAATTCCCCTTGCGCTCTACCTGATATTCTTTCAAATTCTGATATTAAGGCAGGGAATAATCGATCACTGGGTAATTACCGTTGGCCTGATTGCCGTAATCGTCGGGCTTATGATATTCATGGAAGGGTTAAAACTCGGCCTGATGCCGTTTTCTGAAACTATCGGGGACAGCCTGCCAAAAAAATCATCACTTGGCGTTGTACTCCTCATAGCCTTCATTCTCGGGATAGGCGTAACATTCGCTGAACCTGCCATCGGAGCGCTACAGGCTGTCGGGAAAATAGTCGACATGCACAAAGCGCCCTACCTCTATGCCTTGCTAAATAATTATTCCGACGTACTGGTGCTTGTGGTCGGCGTTGGCGTCGGAATTGCGACAATACTTGGAACTCTTCGTTTTTTAAATGGATGGAGCCTGAAACCTCTAATTTACATTACCGTAATACCAACTCTCCTGCTGACGGTCTACTGCATGACCGACGATGAATTAAGTAAAACTGTCGGCCTGGCATGGGACTGCGGCGCCGTAACCACCGGCCCTGTAACCGTTCCGCTTGTACTTGCGCTCGGTATTGGTATCGCTTCCGCGGGAGGGAAAAGCGTCTCGTCTCTTTCCGGTTTCGGGATAGTTACACTCGCTTCGATATTCCCGATAACCGGTGTGCTAATTCTGGCTGTATCCCTCTCATTCATATCATCTCCCGAATTGATAGTTCAAGGTGCACAAGCCGCCGCATCGATAACGTCTGCCCCCGGAACAGTACACTGGTCACAAAAAACTCCCTTCGTAGAGATCATCCTGGGTACCAGAGCCATTGTTCCCCTTGTGGTCTTTCTGTTTCTCGTGCAGATGCTGATCATTCGTGAAAAACTGAAGGAGTTTTGGATAGTTATGTACGGATTGATACTCTGTCTTGCGGGAATGATAATTTTTGGAATCGGGTTGAGCTATGGACTTGCCAAGCTTGGTGGACAATCCGGGAGCCTGGTTCCTGCGGCGTTTACTCAGTTGGAGAATGTGGAAAATTCACCCTTGTACGTCTTTCCTCTCGGTTTTACCATTGCCATATTCTTTGCGTGGGTTCTTGGATTTGGCGCTACACTGGCTGAACCAGCGCTGAACGCTCTCGGTATGACCGTTGAAAACCTCACAAACGGCGCTTTCAGGAAGCGGTTGCTGATGTACTCGGTATCGATAGGCGTCGGCTTTGGGATCTCGCTTGGCGTATTGAAGCTCATATACCAAATCCCGCTGGCCTATATGCTCCTTCCAAGCTACGCTCTCGCTCTTGTGCTCACCTATTTTTCAACAGAAGAATTTGTTAACATCGCATGGGACAGCGCAGGG